>JBAVCA010000166.1:0-1539 GCA_049586475.1 Nocardioides sp. | reverse complement strand
CCTCACTGGGCTCGCCCACGGCAACCACGTCTGGAACGGCAACGGCTAGCTCGGGTGCAAGGTGAGGCAACCAGCGCACTTCATTCACCAGGTCCGGTACATAGTCCTCTGACCGGGGTAAGCGGATGGCCAGGGTCTCTCCGAGGCGGAACACCCAGTTGCTGCTCCCCGACGTGCTGCTCGGCCGGATGGGCATGTCGGCCAGGCGCGGGGCTTGCTCACGAAGCAGCCGGACCACGACCTGAGGGTCTAGGACCATGTCGGCAGGAACAGAGGCGAGAGGGCTCATCGGTCCATGGTCGCCAACTCCTGCGGTGGTGCAACTCGCGTGGCCGTGCCGAGGCACGAACCATGAGTCACTTGAGCGTGAGGCCGCGTGTGTGTGGGCCGCCGCTCGCCCGTGCCGGCAGGTGTGAGCGTTCTCGTCATCGACGTTCGATACGGTCCTTCGATGGTTGACTCGATCTCCGTCAGCACGGCTTGCGCGTCGTCGCCCGGGGTTCGACTGCTCGGCGAAACCGACTGGGAATGGCGCCGGCTGGGCCCGACTCCTCGAGCGGTGCAAGCCTTCGGCCTCCGGGAGGATGAGGTGCGTCGGCTTCCTGGAGGAGCCGGGTACGTCTGGACCGACGGTCGCGTCGTGGTCAAACCCGTGGGCTACGTCCCAGAGCACGACTGGGTGTGTGAGGTGTTCGCTCGGTGGGACAACGACTTCGTGCGAGTGCCCGAGCCAGTCTTCCCAGAGGATGACAACTCATCGGGCTGGTCGGTCGACGGATGGGGAGCGCACGTGTTCGTCCCGGGCCGTGACGCGGAGCTGCTCCGCGAGCTGGACGTGATCAGAGAAGCCAGCGATGCGTTTCATCACGCCGTCAGAGACTTGACTCGACCAGCCTTCATGGACCACCGCGACGACCCCTGGGCCTACGGAGACCGCTTGGCTTGGCAGACGGCCGCGCCCGATGGGGACGACGACACCCTCGAGCTCATTCGACTCCTGAGGGACCAGTTGGCTCCGGTGGCAGCCCCAGACCAGGCCATCCACGGCGACATCCTCCCCAACGTCCTGGTGGCGGACGGGCTCCCACCAGCGGTCATTGACTGGCCTCCCCACTTCCGGCCAATCGGGGCGGCAAACGCTGTCGCCATCACCGACGCCATCACCTTTCACGGCGGACCGCTGTCGCTCCTGGACGAATGGGGGACGGGGGAAGAGTGGAATCAACTGCTCATGCGGGCGCTCTGTATCGCCTTGGCCCGACCGCACTCTTCGCTGCCCGCAATCGGCTGATGGGAAGCCTCGTCACCCACGTCGAACGAGCACGACCTGTCGTAGCCGCGGTCCCCGCACGTGCATGAGTGTGACCTGTGGCACACTCAGCGGGCTCTGTTCGCTATCCGTTCTCAGGAGGATCCGTTGAAGTCAGTACTGTCCCGTCGGCGCACGGTCGGCGCCATCGCTGTCGCGTCCGCGTCACTGCTTGTCGTGTCGACACTCGGGGCGAGCGCGGCGCCCGCGCCCAGTGACCTTCCGGTCAC
>JBAVCA010000165.1:0-4009 GCA_049586475.1 Nocardioides sp. | reverse complement strand
GTTCTCCCCCGGGCCGACGCGCAAGGTCGGGGTTCTGCTGGACCACCTGGTGCCCGGCTCCAAGGAGCAACGCATCGCGGACCAGGTCACCAGCCCCCACGTCCTCGTGGTGGGGCACCCGTTCATCGACATCTGGGCCGCGGTGAAGCCCGACCGGGTCGGTCTGGAGCGCTGGCCCGACGTCCCTCGTGACGTGGAGTGGAAGAAGGGAATCTGCGCACACCTCGGCTGGCCGCACGCCGAGCAGTCCGACATCGCCCGTGCCTGGAAGCAGATCCTCTCCCGGGTCGACTCCTTCGCCGACTGCGACCCCGCCCTGCTCGGTCGGGTCGAAGAGCTCATCGACTTCGTGACCGTCGACTGAGGCCTCGACGGACGGCTCAGGACGTCACGGGAGTAGGTCACGCACGACAGCGTCGGCAAGCAGCCGTCCGTCGCGAGTGAGCACGAGCCGCTCGTGGGCTGCGCTTGCGGGGTCCAGCAACCCACGCCCGACCAGGTCCTGGATCCGCGCTCGGCCTGCGTCGTCGAGCACCTCGGTGCCGAGCCCCTCGCGCAGCCGGATCTCCAGCAGCAGACGCTCTGTGCGACGGGTCTCCTCGTCGAGGACCTCTCGCGCGTGTGCCGGGCTCAAGCCGCGAGCCAGCCGATCGGCGTACGCCACCGGGTGCTTGACGTTCCACCAGCGGGTGCCGCCGACGTGCGAGTGCGCCCCGGGCCCGATGCCCCACCAGTCCGAGCCGCGCCAGTAGGCGAGGTTGTGACGGCACCGTGCCGCGGCGTCGCGGGCCCAGTTGGAGACCTCGTACCAGCCCAGACCGGCGGTTCGCAGGCGCTCGTCGGCGAGCACATACTTGTCGGCCAGGTCGTCGTCATCGGGCATCGCGACCTCTCCCCGTCGTACCCGGCGGGCCAAGGCGGTGCCGTCCTCGACGATCAGGGCATAGGCCGAGACGTGGTCCGGCTCGCAGGCCAGCGCCGCGTCCAGGGAGGTCTCCCACTGCGTCAGCGTCTCCCCCGGAGTGCCGTAGATGAGGTCCAGGCTGATCTGCTCGAACCCGGCCTCTCGCGCCCAGCCGACGACCTGCGGGACCCGGGCCGGGTCGTGAGTGCGCTCGAGCACCGCCAGCACCTCCGGGACCGCCGATTGCATGCCGAACGAGACGCGGGTGAAGCCGACTGCACGCAGCGCCTCCAGGTCTGCGCGGGTCACCGAGTCGGGGTTGGACTCGGTGGTCACCTCGGCGTCCGGGGCGAGCCCGAACTCCGAGTCGATCGCGGTCAGCACGGAGCCCAGGTCGAGGGGACTCAACAACGTCGGAGTGCCACCCCCGACGAAGACCGTCGAGACGGGCAGGTCCACCTCCCCGAGGACGCCTCGAGCCTGCTGTACCTCGGCGACCGCCGAGGCGGCATAGGTCGTCCGCGAGGCGCCGGGTCCGAGCTCGTCGGCGGTGTAGGTGTTGAAGTCGCAGTAACCGCAGCGCACGGAGCAGAAGGGGACGTGCACGTAGACCGAGAACGGTTGCTCGCCGAGCCCGCGCAACGCGGACGCGGGCAGCGACCCGTCCTCGGGTACCGGATCACCGACGGGCAAGGCTGAGGGCACGGTCCCACCCTCTCACCCGGCCCTCCGGCCATCCGGCGCGCCGGTCGTCCCAGCACATCCGTCCCGTCCAGTTGAGGGTCGAGTCGGCGTGTTTAGGCGCCGACTCGACCTCGACGGCGAGTGGTGCGGAGGGCGATCAGCCGTAGAAAGCGGCGATGCGGTCGGTGTTGTTGGCCTCGACCACGTTGCGCTTCACCTTCATCGACGGCGTCAGCTCGCCGGACTCGATCGTGAGGTCCTCGGGGAGGATCTCCCACTTCTTGATCGTCTCCCAGCGGTTGAGCTTGGCGTTGAGCGTGTCGACGTACTCGCCGACCAGCGCGTTGACCTTCTCGGAGGAGACGATCTCGGCGTACGACGCACCCTCCATCCCGTTCTCCTTGGCCCAGTCCGCCATCGCGTCCGGGTCCAAGGTCACCAGGGCGACCACGAAGTTGCGGTCGTTGCCGAAGACCATGAACTGGCTGGCGTAGGGGCAGACCGCCTTGAACTTGGCCTCGATCGACGACGGTGCGATGTACTTGCCTCCCGAGGTCTTGAAAAGGTCCTTGATCCGACCCGTGATGGTGAGGAACCCGTCGGCGTCGAGGCTGCCCTTGTCCCCGGTGCGCAACCACCCGTCCTCGGTGATCGTCTTCGCGGTCTCGTCGGGGTTGTTGTGGTATCCGGCCATGATGTGCGGCCCGCGCAGCAGGACCTCGTCGCCCTCGCCGATCTTCACCTCGGCGCCAGGAAGGGCCATCCCGACCGTTCCCATCTTGTACTGGTCCGGGTGGTTGACGGTCGCGCCTGCAGCATTCTCGGTCATGCCGTAGCCCTCGAGGATGAGGATGCCGGCGGCGTGGAAGAACGCCGCGATCTCGGGGTTGAGCGCGGCCGAGCCGGAGATGAAGAAACGGACGCGGCCACCGAAACGGTCGCGCACCTTGCTGAAGACGAGCTTGTCGAAGAGCCCGTGCTGCACCTTGAGCGGCAGCGGCACCGACTTGCCCTCGATCTTGAGCTGGTCGACCTTGTTGCCGACCACGAAGGCGCGCTTGAAGATCTTCTCCTTGAGCCCGCCCTCGGCGGCCTGCATGGTGACGATCCTGGCGTGGGCCTTCTCGAAGATGCGCGGAGCGGCTCCCATGAAGGTCGGCTTGACGATGCCCAGGTTCTCGACGATCTTGTCGACCCGCCCGTCGATGGCCGTGGCGAAACCGCAGGCCAGCTGCGAGGACAGCAGCACCTTGCCGAACGAGTGCGCCATCGGCAGCCACAGGAACTGCAGGTCGGTCTCGTCGAGGATGTTCTGCACCTTGATGGCCATGCCCTCGTAGACCCACGCCTTGTGCTGCAGCCGGACGCCCTTGGGCCGCCCCGTGGTGCCCGAGGTGTAGATCAGGGTTGCGAGCTGGTCGGGCGCGATCGCCTTGGCCGTGGTGGAGATGACGTCGGGGTGCTCGGCCAGGTAGGCGTCACCGAGCTCGCCGAGCTGGTCCATCGACAACACACGGTCGCCGTCGGCCGTACCGTCGAACGTGATGATCTTGCGCAGCGAGCCCAGTGCGGACTCCTGCTCCTTGAGCTTGGCGAGCTGCTCGTCGTCCTCGGCGAACACGAACTGGCACTCGGAGTCGCTGAGGATGTACGCCGTGTCGTCGGCGTTGGTGCTCGGGTAGACCGTCGTGGTCGCGCCACCGGCGCACATGATCGCCAGGTCGGCGATGATCCACTCGTAGCGGGTGCCGGCGGCGATGCCGACCCGCTGCTCCGACTCCAGGCCCAGCGACAGCAGCCCTGCGGCAAGGCGGGCGACCTGGTCACCGGACTGCTGCCAGGTGACCGACTCCCACGACTCCCCGCGCGGGAAGCGGAAGGCCTCGGCATCGGGCGAGATCGCAACACGGTCCAGGAACTGGACCGCGACGTTCTGCGCGAGGTGGTCGACGAAGGACGTGTCGTGATTGACGGGCATGGTGCTCCTGGCTAGGCCGAGATCGGGACGGTTGCTCTCGACGTAACCTAGATCACTCGTCCTACCGAGCGGTAGGCATCCCCGAGATCGAGGCTGGTCGGTGCGTGATCCTCACACCCGGAAGGCGTCTCGGAACGCCTGGGAGACCGTGGTCCCGGTCCCGGGAGCGACCACCGTGATGGCGTCGCCGGCCTCGATCGTGCCGGGGACGACCACGCGGAGGTAGGGCCCCGGACGCGCATCCTGCGCGAAGGTCCGGACCCACGCCCGGTCGTCGTAGCCCGAGCGTCCCATCCAGGCCTGGAAGACGCGACACGGAGTCCGGAAGCTCGCCACCTCGAGCACCGGGCCTTCCGACCCACCGATGCGCCACCGCTCCCCCATCTCGGCCTCGTTGACGTCGAGGCCCGACGTGGTGAGGTTCTCCCCGAACTGGCCGTCCG
>JBAVCA010000164.1:0-1912 GCA_049586475.1 Nocardioides sp. | reverse complement strand
GACGGGACTGCGTCCGGTCGAGGGCGGGCTCGAGAACCTGTTCCTCGAACTCACCTCCCAGGCCCCGGTCGGTCAACCGGGAGCACCACGATGAGCGCCTCCCGGCCACGGCAGCTGGACCTCGCGCAGACCCCGCCGATCCCGCTGGCGCGCCTGGTCCAGGTGGAGCTGCGCAAGGCGGTGGACACGCTCGCCAGCTTCTGGCTGGTGGCAGCCATCGCCATCCTGATCGTCCTGGTCGAGGGTTTCTTGCTGCTGGTCGTGCTGATCCAGGGCGGCACGTCATCGGCCGGCGACTATGCGGTCTTCGCCAGCTACATCACCGCGGTGGTGCTCCCGGTGCTCGCGATCATGCTCGTCACCAGCGAGTGGACCCAGCGCACGGCGATGACAACGTTTGCACTCGAGCCTCGACGCGCGCGGGTGATCCTCGCCAAGTACCTCACCGGCGTCGTGCTCACGCTCGTCTCCGTGGTGATCGCCGTGCTCGTCGGCCTGCTCTGCGCCGTGATCTGCCAGGTGGTCCAGCCCGACCTGACGACGTTCGACCTCGGCGGTCGGTTCCTCGGAGGGTTCGTGATCACCCAGGTCCTGGCGATGAGCCTCGGCTTCGCCCTGGCCTGCTTGTTCTTGAACACCCCTGCGGCGATCGTGGTGTTCGTCGCCTACCGAGTGATCCCGGTGTCGGTCTTCGGGGTGCTTGCGACCATCTTCGAGACCTTCGCCGAGGTCCGACCCTGGATCGACTTCGAGTACGCCCAGGGCCCCCTCTACGACCTGACGGTGTCCGGATCGGAGTGGGGCCACCTCGTCGTGTCCGGGACGCTCTGGCTCGGCCTCCCACTGATCCTCGGTGTGCTGCGCATCTTGCGTGCCGAGGTGAAGTGAGCCGTGGGGAGCTCGGCTCAGCCCAGCACCGGGAAGCGTCGTGACCGGGCCAGCTCGTCGAGGCAGCGCTGCATCCGAGCCCGGATCTCGGCGTCGACCACAGCCACGTCGGGATCGTCGCCGAACTCCGCCGCGAGATCGATCGGGTCCAGCACCTGCGTGGTGATCTTGGTCGGCAGGGGCAGGTTGAGTGGCAGCATCGCGGACAGCCCGAAGGGGATGCCGAACGAGACCGGCACGTAGCTTCCCCGAAAGCCCGAGCCTCGACGCAGCAATCGAGCCGTGCGCTCGCCGCGCCACAGGTGCAGCTGAGCCTCCTGCCCGCCGATGCTCACCACCGGGACGACGGGGACACCACTGCGCAGCGCAGTGTCGACGTACTCGGTGCTGCCGGCGAAGTCGATGGTGTTGGCGGCCGAGGAGGGGCGGAAGCGGTCGTGGTCACCCCCAGGAAAGACGATGGTCACCCCACCGGCGTCCAGGATCGCGGAGGTGTTGCCGCCCGGCATGAACCCGCATCGGCGCAGCACCGGGCCGCCGACGCCGCGGAAGAGCAGGTCGGGGGCCGCGACATAGAGCGGCCGCGTCGGACCGAACTGCTCGACGAAGGCGCCCGCGATGATCGGCACGTCCATCGGCAGCAGCCCGCCGGAGAGGTTGGACACGATGAGTGCTCCGCCCTCGGCCGGCAGGGCGGCCATGCCCCTGACGTCGGAACGGAAGTAGAGCTTCATCAACCGGCCCAGAGCGGTCACCACGGTGGCGACGTACGCTCCGTCGCGCATCGCGAGGTCTGCCTGCTGGAGCTCGTGGCGGAGGTCGCGCCTGCTCACGTCCATCCTCTCCGCTGCGGTGGTGGACGGGCGAAGGAGCGGTGGCCACCCGTCGCGGCGAGTATCGCGGTCGCTGCGAGCACGAGCAAGAAGCACGGGTTCGGCCCGGTGGTCGGGCAGCACCTAGGGTCGGGGGCATGACTTCACGCGAGGACGGCCGAGCCGACGACGAGCTCCGCCCCGTCACGATC
>JBAVCA010000163.1:0-12421 GCA_049586475.1 Nocardioides sp. | reverse complement strand
GGCGGGATGGCCGGGGTCTACGAGGCGCACGACACCCGCCTCGACCGCACCGTGGCGGTCAAGATCATGCACCCCGGGCTCGGCGACGGTGACGGCGACGAATTCGCCGAGCGCTTCGTGCGCGAGGCCCGCGCGGCCGCTCGCCTGTCCCACCCCAACGTGGTCGCGGTCTACGACCAGGGCAACGACGCCGGCACCGTCTTCCTCGTCATGGAGCTCATCGCTGGGCACACGCTGCGCGACACGGTGACCAAGGAGAGCCCGATGGCGCCCTCGCGCGCCTTGGCCCTGCTGGAGCCAGTGGTCTCGGCCCTCGCCGCTGCCCACCGCAGTGGATTGATCCACCGCGACGTCAAGCCCGAGAACGTTCTCATCGCCGACGACGGTCGGGTGAAGGTCGCCGACTTCGGCCTCGCCCGCGCGATCAGCGCCGAGACCCAGCACACCGCCACCCAGGGCGTCCTGATCGGCACGGTCTCCTACCTGGCGCCCGAGCTGGTCGTCGACGGTCGCGCCGACGCCCGGGCAGACGTGTACGCCGTCGGCGTGGTGCTCTACGAGCTCCTGACCGGCGTCAAGCCGCACGAGGGCGAGACGCCGATCCAGGTCGCCTACAAGCACGTGCACCACGACGTTCCCCCGCCGTCCGAGCGGGTGCCCGGGCTGCCGGAGTACGTCGATGCGCTTGTCGCGCGCGCCACGGCACGCGATCGCACCCACCGCCCCGCCGACGCCGCCGTGCTGCTGCACCAGGTGCACCGGGTCGCCAACGCCTTGGCCAACGGCGTGCGCGACGACCCCGAGCTGACCGAGGACCTGCGTCCTCGGACCACCCCACCCGACGACTCCCTCCAGCTCGCCATCCCGCACGACAACGACACCGCGCCCGAGCCGTGGGACGCCGCCGAGATGGCGGCCTTGCTCACCCCCGGCCGCTCCGCCGGCCAGCACGAGCACACCAGGACCTACCCGGTCGGCAGCCCGCCCTCGCCACCCCCGACCGCGCCACGACCCGGTCCGGCTCGATCACCGGCTCCCGAGCGGCCAAGCAGAGGTCCCCGGCGCCGCGCGAGACGCGGGCTGCTCGTCCTCCTCGCTGCACTGCTCGTTGCGGGCGCCATCGGCGGTGGCGCGTTCTGGTACGGCTGGGCCCGCTACTCCGTGGCGCCTCAGGTGCTGGGCGAGGAGAAGGCCGCGGCTGTCGCGACCCTCGAGGCTGCAGGACTGGACGTGGCCTTCGCCGAGCCTGCCTACGACTCCGACGTCGCGGCGGGTCTGGTGCTGCGCGCTGATCCGAGCGGTGGGGCCCAAGTCCTCCAGGGCGACACCGTCACCCTGACCCTCTCGCTCGGCAAGCTGCTCGTGCCGAAGGTGCGGGGACTTGACGAGGACGCCGCCCAGGACGCACTGCTGGCCGTCCAGCTGGAGTTCGGGGAGAGCCGGGAGCGCTTCAACGAGAACCAGCCAGCCGGTACGGTCCTGGCCAGCGTGCCTGAGCAAGGCACGGAGCTCAGCTCGGGCGACACCGTCGACCTCGTCATCAGCAAGGGGCGGCGCCCGATCGACGTCGGGTCCTGGGTCGGCATGGACGTCGACAAGGTCCGCGCCAAGATCGACACGCTCGGCCTGGTCGCCAAGGTCTCCACGGTCTTCGACGACGCGCCGGTCGGTCAGGTGCTGTCCCAGGACCCGCCCGACGGCATCCTCAACAAGGGTGACGTCGTCTCGCTGACGGTCTCCAAGGGTCCCGAGCTGGTCGCGGTGCCCGACGTCGTGCGCTTCGGGGTGGACGCCGCAGTCAGGGCGCTGGAAGATGCCGGGTTCACCACGAAGATCGAGCGCAACGACGTGTTCTACGCAGGGCTGGGCTTCGCGGTGCGAACAGATCCTGAGCCCGGCACGATGGCTCCCAAGGGGAGCCTCGTCATCATCACCGTGGTCTGATCGCAGCGGATCCCCCGACTGCGTCGACGTCGTGCGCGAGCGCTAGCGTCCGCGTCATGCGCAACCCCGTCGGCACCCACGTCCTGGTGGGCGCCGGGCTCGTGAAGGGCGCCCTCGCCTCGGCCGAGGAGCTGGGGTGCGAGACGTTCCAGGTATTCGTCGGCAACCCTCGTGGCTGGGCGCTGAGCGAGGGCAGGCCGGCGGAGGACGCCGCCTTCCGTGCCGCCACGGCTGAGCGCGGGCTGCGGGTCTTCATCCACACGCCCTACCTCGTCAACCTCGGCTCGCCCACGAGCAGCACCTACGAGAAGTCGGTCGCGGTGGTCGCTCACAACCTGCGCCGTGCCGCCGAGATCGGTGCGGAGGGCGTTGTCGTCCATACCGGCTCATACGTCGAGCCGGCCGGTGCGGGGTCGGGCCGCGACGCCGCCGCCCGCCACGCTGCCGCGTTGCGCCAGGTGCGCGAAGGCCTGCTCCCACTCCTGGACGCCCTGGGCACCGCCGGCGACGACGCTCCCTGTCTCCTCCTGGAGCCGACCGCCGGTCAAGGACGGTCCCTGTGCGCCGGCGTCGAGGACCTCGAGGCCTACCTGACCGCGCTCGACTTCCACCCCCGCGCCGGTATCTGTCTCGACACCTGCCACGTCTTCGCCGCAGGCGCACCGCTCGACGAGCCCGGAGGCGCCGCCGCGACCCTCGACCAGATCGCGGAGATCGGCGGGCCGGGCCGGCTGCGCCTGGTCCACGCCAACGACTCGATGGACGTTCGTGGCGCGATGAAGGACCGGCACCAGAAGATCGGCGAGGGCCACATCGGTGTCGACGCCTTCGCCGAGCTCTTGGCCCATCCGACCACCGAGGGCGTCCCGTTCATCCTCGAGACGCCCGGATCCCGCTCTATGGGTGACCTGGACCTCCCGCTGCTCAAGAGCCTGCGATGACCTCCCGGTGGGCGTTGCACCGACCCCCGACCACGGCGCTGGCGACCATCGCGCTCCTCGCGATGACTGCCTCCTGGGGCTCGACCTTCTACCTGATCAAGGACCTCCTGGACCGGGTGCCGACCCTCGACTTCCTCGCCGTCCGTTTTGCGATCGCCGGACTGGTGCTGCTCGCCGTGGCCCCGCGGGCGCTGGCAAGGCTCTCGCCGGCCGCCCGCCGGCAGTCGATGGCCCTGGGCGCTCTGTACGGGATCGCGCAGATCCTGCAGACCGCAGGATTGGCCCACACCGCAGCCAGCGTGTCCGGCTTCATCACCGGTCTCTACGTCGTGGCGACGCCGATCCTGGCCGCCGTGCTGCTCCGGACCCGGATGACAGCGTTCACCTGGGCGGCCGTCGTCCTCGCTGCCGCAGGGCTCGCCGTACTGACCCTCGACGGGCTCGCGCTCGGCTACGGCGAGGCGATCACCCTGGTCGCCGCGATCCTCTACGCCCTGCACATCGTCGCGCTCGGGGCGTGGGCCAGCGCCGAGGACGCCCTGGGGATGACGATCATGCAGCTGCTGGTCATCGCGGTCATCTGCCTGGTCGCAACGGCCCCGGACGGCCTGGTGCTGCCCGCCACGACCGGCGACTGGCTGTCGCTGCTCTACATGGCCCTCGTCGCCGGAGCCCTGGCGCTGGTCGCGCAGACCTGGGCGCAGGCCCACCTGGCTCCGACCCGGGCCGCGATCGTGATGAGCATGGAGCCGGTCTTCGCCGCAGCCTTCGCTGTCGGCCTCGGTGGGGAGTCGCTGAGCTGGCGGCTGTTGGGCGGCGGCGCGATGGTGCTGACAGCGATGCTCGTGGTCGAGGCCGGTCCCCGGCGTTCGATCGAGGGCGAGGTCCAGCACCTGGCGGTGTGAGCGCTGGGGTCGGCTGGGGCGGGGTCGGCCGCGGTCGGCTACCCCCGTCCACCCCGTGGAACCCGCACGCGGTCAGTGGGGATCTCCAGGTAGAGTCCTTTTCGTGGCGCACACCTATTTCTTTGGACACCTGCCGGGAGCTCCCGTGCAGGCTCGTTCCTAGACGCGCCCGCACCCACCAACGCCCCGGCCCGTGCCGGGGCGTTTGTCATGTCCGGGCCACGGCCGGGGTCCGCATCCGAATCAGAGGAACACACCATGGTCATCGTCATGTCACCGGACGCCACCGACGAGGACATCGCCCATGTCGTCGAGAAGGTCGAGGGCGTCGGCGGAGAAGCATTCGTCAGCAAGGGCGTGGTCCGCACGATCATCGGCCTCGTCGGAGACCTCGAGTCCTTCCACCACCTCAACCTGCGCACCCTCAACGGCGTCGCAGACGTGCACCGGATCTCCGACCCCTACAAGCTCGTCAGCCGCCAGCACCACGCGGAGCGCTCCACGGTGTGGGTCGGCACAGCAGGCAAGCGCGTGCCGATCGGTCCCGACACCTTCACCTTCCTGGCCGGACCGTGTGCCGTGGAGTCGGCAGAGCAGACACTCGAGGCAGCTCGCATGGCACAGTCGGCCGGTGCCACGATCCTGCGGGGAGGCGCCTACAAGCCCCGCACCTCGCCGTACGCCTTCCAGGGACTGGGGGTGAAGGGGCTGGAGATCCTCGCCGACGTCAGCATCGCCACGGGGATGCCGGTGGTGACCGAGGTGGTCGATGCGCGAGACGTCCCCGTCGTGGCCGAGCACGCGGACATGCTGCAGATCGGTACGCGCAACATGGCCAACTTCGGCCTCCTGCAGGCCGCGGGTGACTCCGGCAAACCGGTCCTGCTCAAGCGCGGGATGACCGCCACGATCGAGGAGTGGTTGATGGCGGCGGAGTACATCGCCCAGCGCGGCAACCTCGACGTCGTGCTGTGCGAGCGCGGGATCCGGACCTTCGAGCCTGCTACCCGCAACACCCTCGACATCTCAGCGGTGCCGGTGGTCCAGGCGACCAGTCACCTGCCGATCATCATCGACCCCTCCCACGCTGCGGGCCGCAAGGACCTGGTCGTCCCCCTGTCCAAGGCCGGGATCGCCGTGGGCGCCGACGGCGTCATCGTCGACGTCCACCCCGATCCGGAGACAGCGCTGTGTGACGGACCGCAAGCACTTCTCGGGGCCGAGCTGCGCGAGCTCGCGCAGGCTGTGCGCAAGTTGCCGGAGATGGTGGGGAGGGCACAGGCGCACTCCTACATCGGGCGCGGCTGACCCGGGCTGACTACCCTGGTCCCGACATCGCGGCTCGAGGACCAGGACTCGGACAGGGGGAACGGCGGGTGGAGCGTCCAGTAGACGGCAGTGCTGCGCGCGAGGCCGGGCGCGAGGCTGGGCGTGAGGTTGGGCTCTGCTGGTCCTGCCACCACGCCCTCGGAGTGGGCCGGTACTGCGTCAACTGCGGGCAGCTCAAGCACCACCCCGCAGGCGGAGCACCGGCGCACCGCACCCCGACGTCACCACCGCCGGTGTACGGGCCTCCTCCACCGGCTCGTTATCCGCTGTTCGCCGACGAGGCCGGGCGCGGACCGACCGAGCAGTCACCCGCGGCCTACCGGCAATCATCGACGCTGGCAGAGGCCACGGCGGTCCCTGGCGGGCTCCCGCCGGGAGCGCACCCGATCGAGCTGTCCTCGTCGGTACCTCACGGCCGGGGCACTCGGTCGCGCCGGTGGACTGCCATCGCAGCAGGAGCGGTCGCGGCGGTCCTCCTCGGCGCGGGCGCGATGAAGCTGCTCGGCGGCGGGTCGGACCCAGATCTCACGGCGGACGGCTCGGCTGCCGGACCGTCGGGCCGTGCCAGTGCGCCCGCTGGCACCGATGCCGGCAGTCAGGGCGACGACCAGGTCGGCCCGTTCGACCTGACCCGCTCGGTCGAGGTGAGCCCACCCGCCACCGCGGACCCCAGCCGAGACGTCAGGGGAAACGCCGTGCGTTACGAGGCGTTCAACATGCTCGACGGCCAGCGCGACACCGCGTGGCGGATGCCGGGAGACGGATCGGGGCAAGAGGTGGTCTTCCGCCTCGACGAGCCGGCCCGGATCACCAAGGTCGGCCTGATCAACGGGTATGCCAAGGTCGAGCCCGGGTACGACGGCTACGCCGCCAACCGGCGGATCATCTCAGTCGAGTGGGTCTTCGCGGACGGGACCGCCGTCCCGCAGACTCTTGTGGAGGGCCTCGGCGTGCAGAGCGTCCCGGTCGGTGACGCGGTCGGCGAGGTGATCAGCGACGTCGTCACCTTGCGAATCGTGTCGGTGACGGAGCCGGCCTCGGGCCCGTCCGGGCGGGACTACACCGCGATCAGCGAGGTCAGCCTCATCGGTACGCCGGCTGAAGGATCCTGACGGCTGCCTACAGTGCGGCCAGCACCTGTGCTGCGCGCTCGACCTCGGCACGCGAGACGTCCAGGTGCGTGACCAGGCGGACCGTGGTGGGCCCGACGGTGGCGACGCGCACCCCCTGCTCGGCCGCGCGGGCAACGTAGGCGGCCGTGTCGACTGCGTCCGGACGAGGCACGACGACGATGTTGGTGTCCACCCCCGTCGGGTCCACGCCGCAGGCCTCAGCCAGTAGCCGGGCATGCTCGTGGTCGTCGGCGAGGCGCTCGACGTGGTGGTCGAGGGCGTGCAGGCCCGCTGCCGCCAGGATGCCGGTCTGCCGCATCCCGCCCCCCATCCGCTTGCGCCACACCCGCGCCTCGGTCACGACGTCCCGGCTTCCGACGAGCACCGACCCGACCGGTGCCCCCAGGCCCTTCGACAGACACACCGAGATCACGTCGGCGCAGGCGCCGTAGTCGACCAGCGGCGTACCGGTCGCGACGTGCGCGTTCCACAACCGGGCACCGTCGAGGTGCACGCGGACGCCGACCTCGGTGGCGTACTCCTTCAGGTCGCGGAGGTCCGCCAGGGGCAGCACCGTGCCACCGGCGAAGTTGTGGGTGTTCTCGACCGAGACAGCAGCAGTGCGGACGAAGAACGGCCCCATCTCCGGGGCGAAGAGCGAGCGGATGGTCGGCAGGTCGACCTGGCCACGTGGGTGGATCCAGGTGCGCATGGTGACGCCGCTGTAGGCACCGTGAGCGCCGAGCTCCGCACGAGCGATGTGCGCCGAAGCCTCACAGAGCACCTCCTGGCCTGGAGCGACGAGCGCCCGTACGGCCAGGACGTTGGACATCGAGCCAGTCGGCATGAACAGGGCAGCCTCGTGTCCGAGCAGCCCGGCCACCCGCTCCTCGAGCGCGCGGACCGTGGGGTCCTCGCCATACACGTCGTCGCCGACCTCGGCACCGGCCATCGCCGAGCGCATCGCGTCGGTCGGCCGGGTCAGGGTGTCTGAGCGGAGATCGATCATCTGCGCCTCGCATGCTTGTAACTCACCGTTCTGACTTCTACCCAGCCCGTCGACGGGCCGGGTAGAGCACCGGACGGTGAGTTACAAGTCGCGGCGGGCTCAGGCACGTCGCAACATCTCAGCCACGAGGAACGCCAGCTCGAGCGACTGCACGCGATTGAGCCGCGGGTCGCAGACCGACTCGTAGCGGTTACCGAGGTCGATCTCGAGCAGCTCCTCGCCGCCGCCCACGCACTCGGTCACATCGTCACCGGTCAGCTCGACGTGTACGCCGCCCGGCCACGTGCCGAGCTCGTGGTGGACGTCGAAGAAGCCCTGCACCTCCTCGATGACGTCGTCGAATCGACGCGTCTTGTAGCCCGAGCTGGCTTCGAAGGTGTTGCCGTGCATCGGGTCGGAGACCCAGGCCACCTGGAGGCCCGCCGCGGTGACCTTCTCGACCAGCGGTGGGAGCCCGTCACGGATCTTTCCGGCCCCGAACCGGGTGATGAAGGTCAGCCGCCCGGCCTCGTTGTCGGGGTTGAGCCGGAACGCCAGGGCGATCGCGTCGTCGGCGGTGGTCGTCGGTCCGAGCTTCACGCCGATCGGATTGCGCACGTGGCTGAGGAGCTCCACGTGCGCTCCGCTCAGCTGACGGGTGCGCTCGCCGATCCACACGAAGTGGCCTGAGAGGTCGTAGTGGTCCTGGGTACGCGAGTCCAGACGGGTCATCGCGTGCTCGTACTCGAGGATCAGCGCTTCGTGGGAGATGTGGAAGTCGACATGGTGGAACTCGTCGGGATCGGCGCCGATGGCCTCCATGAACGCCATCGCCCGGTCGATCTCGTTGGCCATGGCGTCATAGCGGCGCCCGGCCGGGGACTCGGCGACGAAGTCGGTGTTCCAGGTGTGGACCTGGCGCAGGTCGGCATAGCCCCCGGCGATGAAGGCGCGGATCATGCTCAGCGTCGCAGCCGAGGTCCGATGCACCTCCAACAGGCGACGCGGGTCGGGCTCGCGCGACTCAGGGGTG
This sequence comes from Nocardioides sp., assembly GCA_049586475.1. Classification (GTDB taxonomy): domain Bacteria; phylum Actinomycetota; class Actinomycetes; order Propionibacteriales; family Nocardioidaceae; genus Nocardioides. The sequence goes on along the minus strand of JBAVCA010000163.1, from coordinate 4,169 downwards.
AAGTCGAAACCGTTGACGGCGTCCCCGCGGTAGGCCGGCAGCGTGACACCAGCTCTGGTCTCGAGGTCGGAGGACCGAGGCTTGGCGTACTGCCCGGCAAGTCGACCGAGCTTGACCACCGGGACAGAGGCGGCGTACGTCAGCACGACCGCCATCTGGAGCAGGACGCGCAGCTTGTTGCGGGTGTTGTCGGCAGTGACGCCGGCAAAGGTCTCGGCGCAGTCCCCGCCTTGGAGGAGAAAGGCCTCGCCGCGCGCGACAGCGGCGAGCTTGCTCGTCAGCTCGTCACACTCAGCCGCAAAGACCAGCGGCCGCGCACCGCGCAGAGAGGTGACCGTCGCGTCAACAGCTCCTCGGTCGGGGTAGGACGGCTGCTGGGCCGGGCTCAGCGCATGGAGGCTCGCGAGGTCGGGGAAGGACACCCGCTCAGCCTACTTGGGTGACCGGGTGACCGGGCGGCCTGTGGTCAGCGCTCGAGGTGCTCGATGTCGCGGAACCCGGTCTTCGCGCCGCGGATCCCCCGGTTGGCCAACCAGGTCAGGGCCCACAGCACCACACCCACGCCGAGCAGCACCCCGGCGATGGAGTACTGCTCCTGCTGGTCGCTGCTACGGGCCCACGGCCCGACCAGGAAAAGGCAGGTCGCTGCCCCCACGTAGGGCAGGACCATCGGGGCCTTGAAGTGCGGATCATCGGCCGGCGTACGTCGGATGACGAGCAGCGAGATGTTGACCACCGCGAACACCCCGAGCAGCAGGAGCGAGGTAGTGCCGCCCAGCAGGGCTACCGCGTTGGCACCCGACGTGCTGCCGCTTGCCGTGACCACGTAGGTGATCAGTCCGAACGAGATGACGGTGGTGAACACGATCGCCACCCAGGGCGTCCGTCGGGTCCGGTGCACCCTTCCGAGGACCGAGGGAAGTACCCGTTGGGTCGCCATTCCGTACAGCAACCGGCTGGCCATCAGCATGTTGATCAAGGCCGAGTTGGCCACCGCGAACAGGGCGATGAAGGGAAAGATCGTGTCGAAGGGCAGCGACGGCGCCCCAGCCGCGACCACCTGGGTCAACGCGGACGGGAGCGCATCGTCCGTCAGCTTGCCCACCGGCACCAGGGCAACTGCGGTGATCGACACCAACACGTAGATGACACCGGTGATCCCCAACCCGGTCAGCATCATCTTCGGGAAGTCGCGCTGGGGGTCTCGGCACTCCTCGACCATGTTGACCGAGTCCTCGAAGCCCACCATCGCGAAGAAGGCCAGCGTCGTGGCTGCGGTCACGGCAAAGAAGATGGACTTGTCGTCGGTGCTCTCGAAAACCACGACCCGGGAGAAGTCGGCATTGCCCTGGGTGACGGCATACAGGCCCACGAGGATGATCAGCAGCAACCCGGACAACTCGACGAGGGTGAGGACGACGTTGACCTTGACGCTCTCGCTCACCCCGCGGAAGTTGATCGCGGCAACCGCCGTCATGAAGAGCAGCGCGATCGCCAGGATGCCGGGGCCGCCGACCTCGAAGCCGAGATCGAAGCCGTCGTTCAGGAAACCCGCAAAGGCGTTGGAGGCGGTCGAGGCCGAGGTGATGCCCGAGCACATCACGGCGAACGCGACGATGAAGGTCAGGAAGTGGATGCCGAACGCCTTGTGGGCGTAGAGCGCCGCACCGGCAGCCTGCGGGTAGCGCGTGACCAGCTCGAGGTAGGAGAAGGCGGTGATCGTGGCGACCGCGAAGGCGACGAGAAAAGGCGCCCAGGCAGCCCCGCCGACCTCACCGGCGACGTCACCGGTGAGCGCGTAGACACCGGTGCCGAGGATGTCGCCGACGATGAAGAGCAGGAGAAGTCGTGGACCCATCACCCGTCTGAGGCCCGGCTCCGATCCGGTGCCTTCCGAGCCTTCCGAGCCTTGCTGGCCGGCCGGCGTGGTGCTGCCTTGCTCGCTGGTCATCTCTGAGTTCTCCCGGTTCGCCGTGGTGCACCCAGCCCACACCCTGAGGGAGCGGATACGAAGCATCCTCGCGGGCGAGTCCCGCAGAGATCAATGCCCTGCTCGTCGAGACGCTCAGCCGAAGAAGACCGCCGCTTCGGCGTACTCCTCAGGAGCAACCAGCTTGAGCTCACCGGTGCCCTCGATCAGCGGGACCCGGATGATCGAGGTGCCGCGCAGCGCCATCATCGTGCCGAAGTCGCCCTCGGCGACCGCGTCGATGGCCTGGAGCCCGAACCGCGTGGCCAACCAGCGGTCGAAGGCGGTGGGCGTGCCTCCGCGTTGGACGTGACCGAGCACCACCGCGCGCGCCTCCTTGCCGGTACGACGTTCGATCTCGCCGGCCAGCCGGTCGCCGATGCCGCCCAGCCGGACGTGGCCGAAGGCGTCCTTCTCCCCCGAGACCAGCGTCATGTCACCACCGTCGACGGGCGTCGCACCCTCGGAGACAACGATGATCGGCGCGTACTCGGACTCGAAGCGGGTCTCGACGAGAGCGCACACCTGCTCGATGTCGAACGGCTGCTCCGGGATGAGCACCGCGCTCGCGCCGCCGGCGATGCCGGCATGCAGGGCGATCCAACCGGCGTGACGACCCATCACCTCCACCACCAGGACGCGGTGGTGCGACTCCGCGGTCGTGTGGAGCCGGTCGATGGCCTCGGTTGCGATGTTGACCGCCGTGTCGAACCCGAAGGTGAAGTCGGTGCCGGACAGGTCGTTGTCGATCGTCTTGGGAACTCCCACGACGTCGACCCCCAGGTCGGCGAGCTTGGTGGCGACACCCAGGGTGTCCTCCCCACCGATGACGATCAGGGCCTCGACGCCATCGGCGGCGAGGTTCTCGGTGATCTTCTCCACGCCGCCGTCGATGCCGAAGGGATTGGTGCGTGAGGACCCGAGAATCGTTCCGCCGCGGGGCAGGATGCCTCGACAATCCTCGATCCCCAACGGACGGGTGAGCCCCTCGAGCGGTCCCTTCCACCCGTCGCGATAGCCGACGAACTCGAACCCGTGCTGCGTGACGCCCTTGCGCACCACCGCGCGGATCACCGCATTGAGCCCGGGGCAGTCGCCACCACCGGTGAGCACGCCGACACGCATGGGATCCTCCTGAGCTCGATCACGCCTGGAGCAGCCACCTAACCACGCCGACGCAGAAGTAACATCCACCTCGACCGCGCGGGCACCAGGCGCCTGCTCTGCCCAGGGAAAGATCAATGCGATGCGCAACGACCCGGATCCACCCTCCGACCCGGTTCCCTACGGCCCGCCGGACCACCCCGGCCATGCCGGTCATCTCGGCCAGTACGGCGCCCAGGCCAGCTCCAGCAAGGCGACGACAAGCCTCGTGCTCGGCATCTTGTCGATGCTCTGCCTCGGCTTCTTCGCCGGCATCCCGGCCATCCTCGTCGCCCGCAGCGCGATGCGGGAGATCGACGACTCCCACGGAGCCATCGGTGGTCGCCCCATCGCCACCGCCGGCTTGGTGACCGGGACCATCGGCACCGTCCTCAGCGCACTCCTGGTCGGCGCCACGATGGCCTTGTTCGACCTCAGCGGCTCGCTCTGAGCAGCTGCGGCAGCTGCGCCGTCGGCGGAGCGACCGGCACCGACGACTGCTGAGCGACCCGCTGCCTATGCTCGTGGCATGACGTTCTCGATCGTGGCCCGCTCCGACGACGGCGAGACCTGGGGCGTGGCGGTGGCCTCGAAGTTCCTCGCCGTCGGCGCCGCGGTGCCTGCTGCCGTGGCCCAGGTGGGCGCCATCGCGACCCAAGCCGATGCCAATGTCGCCTACAAAGGGCTTGCTCTGTCGCACCTCGATGAGGGAGCCACCGCGTCGGTTGCCCTGCTGAGGCTGCTGGAGGAGGACGAGGGACGGGATCATCGCCAGGTCGGCATCGTCGACGTCGACGGCGGCGCGGCCTCGCACACCGGCCAGTCCTGCATCGAGTGGGCCGGCGGGCTCACCGGCGAGGGCTACGCCATCCAGGGCAACTGCCTGGTCAGCGCAGCAGTGGTGGAGGCGATCGAGACCGCGTGGGCCGATGGTGTCGCGCTGCCCTTCGCCCACCGGCTGCTCGCCTCGCTCGCGGCCGGTGACGAGGCCGGCGGCGACAAGCGCGGACGACAGTCAGCCGCGCTGCTCGTCGTGCGCGATCAAGCCGGGTACGGC
>JBAVCA010000162.1:0-2896 GCA_049586475.1 Nocardioides sp. | reverse complement strand
TCACGCCTTCTTTCTTCGGCATGTCCTCACAATCTGATCGAATTTCACTTGCCTCTGACGCTTCTACCGTTCGGCCCGGGAACCTCCGGGTCAGGTGACCCGGTGGACCTCGTGCAGCAGTCTCGTGACGCCTCATCCCCCGGCGCAGCGACCAGCTCTCGTGAGAGAGTGGTCGTCAGGCGAAGGGGCAGCCGCTAGGCACCACGGAACCAACCCACGTTGGGCCGACACACCAGTCTAGGGTCCTGCGCGCGGCGATTACCAATCGGTGAGCAGGCGCAGGGTCTGCTCCCGCGCCGGAGCGGTCTCCGGGTCGGTCCCGACCCACGCGCCGGCGACGGGGTGGATCATCACCTCGTCGACGTCGTACGTCGCGGCGAGGTCGCGCACCTGCGCGCGAGCCGACTCCGGGTCGCCGATGACCCAGCGGCGCGCCATGGCAGCCATCAGGTCGCGCTGGTCGGCCGGCAGGTCGCGCTTCTCGGCCTCCTCCACCAGGCTCTGGGCGCTCAGCGGCGCTCCGGTGCGCAGCGCGAGCATCATCTGCAGCTGGGGCGTGGCTAGGCGCAGGGCCTCCTCGGCGGTCTCGGCGACGGAGGCGTTGACCGTGAGGAAGGTCCGCGGGCCCTCCAGCGCACCCGGGGCCCCCGAGGGCTGGAAGGTGCTGCGGTAGAGCTCGAGCGCTTCGGCCGTGCCCTGGCCGGAGAAGTGGTGGGCGAAGACGTAGGGCATCCCCTTCTCGGCGGCCAGGCGCGCGGAGTAGTCGGAGGAGCCGAGCAGCCAGATCGTCGGCACCGAGGTCGCCCGGGGGGTGGCGGTGAGGGTGTGCACGCTGCCGCGCAGCTGGAGGCCGACACCGCTGGGCTCCATCATCGCCAGCACGTCGTCGACGTACTCGGGGAAGCGGGTGACGGCCTCGTCGCTGACTCCCCCGGCGCCGTGTCGCAGCGCCCAGCTGGTGACCTGGTCGGTGCCTGGCGCGCGGCCGATGCCGAGGTCGATGCGGCCCGGGTAGGCGGCCTCGAGGAGCGCGAACTGCTCGGCCACGACGAGGGGCGCGTGGTTGGGCAGCATCACGCCGCCGCTCCCGACACGGATGCGATCGGTCGCGCCGGCGAGCATCGCGATCAGCACCGGCGGGTTCGTCGCCGCGACGGCGGGCATGTTGTGGTGCTCAGCCACCCAGTAGCGCTCGTAGCCGAGATCGTCGGCGACCCGGGCCAGGTGCACCGCGGCACCGACGGCGTCGGCGCTGGTCTGGTCCGAACGCACGGGCACGAGGTCCAGCACGGAGAGCCGGGGAGACGCGGGCGTGGGCGTGGGCGTGGGAGGGGTGTGGGTCGTCATCTCTTGGACAACGACCAGGCACCGGACGACATTCCGGCCGACCCGACCTGGCGCTGGCTGGCCGTGGCTGGCCCTGGCTGACAAGAAGCCTCGGTCAATAACGGATCCGCTCGAGGTCCGCGAGCCAGGCGTCGAAGGGCGCCGTGGCGCCGGCACCGAAATCGACGCCGCGCTCGACCACGGTCGGCCAGGTGGCGCGGTCCTGGGCGAAGAGGTCGTAGAAAGCACGATCGTCGAACCCGCCGCGAGCAGCATCGTCGCGATCGGCCGCGAAGACGACTCGGTCCAGCCGGGCCCACAGCGAGGCCGAGACACACAGCGGACATGGCTCGCACGACGCGTAGAGCGTGCAGCCGACAAGCGTGAAGTCGCCTAGCGCACGCCCCGCGGCTCGGATCGCCTCGACCTCGGCATGCGCCGTGGGGTCCAGGTCCCGGGTGACCCGGTTCTGACCCTGGGCGACCGCGATCCCCTCCCGCACGACGACCGCCCCGAACGGCCCGCCACCCTCGGTCACATTCGCGACGGCAAGGTCGATGGCCAGTGCCAGCCAGGTTGCGTCCGTCGGGCTGTGGTCGGTCATGAGTCTCCTCGTCGCCGGGGGTCGAACTCGTGATCCTTGCACGATGTCAGCCTGTCGCCAGGCAGAGCCGATCGTGTCAGAGCCGCAGAGGTGGGCTCGACCCACCAAGGGCCCCTGCCCCGACCGACGAGCCGGGGATGAGCGGCGCCTCGAGCGCATAGGAGTGCTGCGAGGAGGTCGAGAAGTAGTTGATCCCGATGAAGTTGAACCACAAGGTCGCCAGGCCGACCACCGCGAGGATGGCCGCGTTGCGGCCCTTCCACCCAGCGGTGGCGCGCGCGTGCAGGTAGGCGGCGTACACGACCCAGGTGATGAAGGCCCAGACCTCCTTGGGGTCCCAGTTCCAGTACCGCGACCAGGCCTCGTGCGCCCAGATGGGGCCGGTGATCAGGACCGCGAAGGTCCACACCGGAAATGCGAAGGCGTGCACCCGGTAGGCCGTGCGGTCGAGCACTGCCAGAGAGGGCACGCGGGACATCGGGCCGGTGGTCGTCTCGCCGACGCGCATCTTGACCAGGTACATCACCGACGCGATCCCGCCCAGGGTGAATGCGGCGGTGGCGATCACGGCGGAGACGACGTGGATGACCAGCCAGTAGGAGTCGAGAGCCTCGGTCAGTGGCGCGACCTCGGAGTGCAGCCAGATGACCGCCACCATCAGCACCGAGACGACGAAGCCGGTGACGATCGGGGCCATCCACTGCAACCCGTACTTGCGCATCAGCACGAGGTACAGGAGCGAGACGAAGAAGCTGCCCGAGACGGTGAACTCGTACATGTTGCCCCACGGGACCCGGTTGGGGTCTGCGGCCAGGCCTCGGCCCAGGAGCGACACGAAGTGTGCTGACGCCGCGATGATCGTGAGCACGATGCCGAGCCGGCCGAGGAAAGCCACCCGGTGGCTGCGGGCAGCTGCCGTCGGGTCGAGCTGCGCCGGCCCGCCGGTTGCCACCGCCACGGAGCCAC
>JBAVCA010000161.1:0-15001 GCA_049586475.1 Nocardioides sp. | reverse complement strand
GGCCGCGCGCCCGCAGCTTCTCGGCGAGCGTCTCGGTCTCGTTCTTGGTGCGGACGAAGACGATCATCCCCTCGAAGTTCTCGACTTCGAGGATCCGGGTGAGCGCGTCCACCTTCTGCGGGTAGCTGACGATCAGGTACCGCTGGGTGGTGTTGGCCGACGTCGTGGTCTTGTTCTTGACCGTGATCTCGACCGGGTTGGTCAGGTACTTCTTCGACAGCCGACGGATCTGCGCCGGCATCGTGGCACTGAAGAGCGCGACCTGCTTGGAGTCGGGCGTGTCGGCCAGGATCGTCTCGACGTCATCGGCAAAGCCCATGTTGAGCATCTCGTCGGCCTCGTCGAGCACGAGGAACTTCAGCTCGCTGAGGTCGAGGGTGCCCTTCTCGAGGTGGTCCATGATGCGTCCGGGGGTACCGACGACGATGTGGACGCCGCGACGCAGTGCGCTGAGCTGGACGCCGTACGCCTGGCCGCCGTAGACCGGAAGGACGTGGACGCCGCGGGTGTGCGAGGCGTACTTCTGGAAGGCCTCGCAGACCTGGAGCGCAAGCTCGCGGGTCGGGGCCAGGACCAACGCCTGGACGGACTTCTGGCGCACGTCGAGCTGGTCGAGGATCGGCAGCGCGAACGCCGCGGTCTTGCCGGTACCGGTCTGCGCCAGACCGACCAGGTCGTTGCCGGCCAGGAGCGGCGGGATGGTCTGGGCCTGGATCGTGGAGGGCTTCTCGTAGCCCACGTCGCGCAGTGCCTTCAGGACGGCATCACCCAGGCCGAGATCGGCAAAAGTCGGGCCCTGGTCCGCGGCCTGCTCGGCCTCGCTGTTGCTGCTGGTCGTCTCAGTGGTGTCGCTCACCCGTCAACGATAGTGGGTCGCGCTTCTACCACCCGATTCCTGAGCATGGTGCGTTGGGTCACCCGGGTGGTGCGGTGGGCCCCGCCGGCCTATTCGACCGTGACGGATTTCGCCAGGTTGCGGGGCTTGTCGATGTCGTGGCCCAGGTGCAGCGCCGCACGGTAGGCGAGCAGCTGGAGCGGGATCGTGAGCAAGATCGGGTCGAGCTCACGCTCGGACTTCGGCACGTCGATCCGCTGGCAGTCGATGCCCCGCAGGTCGACGTCGGCGTGGGCGATCACCACGAGCGGGCCACCTCGGGCGGCGATCTCGTGCAAGGCCCCGACGTTGCGCTCGGTGAGCTCGTCGTCGGGCACGATCACCACCGACGGAACTTCGGGGGAGATCAGCGCCAACGGACCGTGCTTCAGCTCGGAGGTCTGGTAGGCCTCGGCGTGGCGGTAGCTGATCTCCTTGAACTTCTGCGCGCCCTCACGGGCTACCGGGAAGCCGCGCACCCGGCCGACGAAGAAGAGGCTCTCGGCCTGCGACAGCTGGTGGGCCACCTCGGCGATCTCCTCCTCGCGCTCGAGGATCGAGGTGATCTGCGCGGGCAACGCCAGCAACCCCTCGATGAGGCGCTTGCCGTCTGAGATGGACAGGTCGCGCACCCGGCCCAGCTGCAGGGCGAGCAGGGCGAAGCCGAGAAACATGTTGGTGAGCGCCTTGGTCGAAGCGACGGCCACCTCGGGTCCGGCGTGCAGGTAGATGCCGCCTCCGCACTCTCGGGCGATCGCTGAGCCGACCACGTTGACGAGCCCGATGCAGCGTCCGCCCTTGCGGTGGATCTCCTGGACCGCCAGCAGCGTGTCGATGGTCTCGCCGGACTGGCTCACGGCGACGTACAGGGTGTCGGGCTCGATGACCGGGTCGCGGTAGCGGAACTCGCTGGCCGCCTCGGCGTCCGCAGGGATCCGGGCGAGCTCCTCGATCAGGGAGGCCCCCATCTGGCCCACGTAGTAGGAGGAGCCACACCCGAGGATCTTGACCCGCTTGATGGCCCGGGTCTCGCGGGCGTCCATCGGGAGTCCACCGAGGTGGGCGGTGCCGAAGCGTTCGTCCAGGCGACCTCGCAGCACCCGCTCGGCGGCATCCGGCTGCTCGAACATCTCCTTGTGCATGAACGACTCGTGCTCGCCTGACTCGTACGAGCTGGGGTCGACGTCGACATGGGTGGCCGTGCGGTGCGTGGCAGTCAGGTCGGAGCGGTAGGTCGTGAACCCCGCGGAGGTGAGCGTGGCCATCTCACCGTCCTCGAGGTAGGCCACCATCGTCGTGTGCCTGATCAGCGCAGCGAGATCGGAGGCGACGAGCATCTCCTTCTCACCGACTCCGATCAGCAGGGGGCTGCCGTTGCGGGCGACCACGATCCGGTCCGGGAAGTCGGCGTGCACGACGGCGAGTCCATAGGTACCGCTGATCTGCGACAACGCCTGGGCGACGCGCTGCTCGAGCGTCTCTGCGCTCGAGCGTCCGATCAGGTGGGCAATCACTTCGGTGTCGGTGTCGGACAGCAGCTCGACGCCGTCCTCGGTGAGCTGGGCCCGCAGGGTGGCAGCGTTGTCGATGATCCCGTTGTGGACCACGGCGACCTGGCCCGCCACGTCGGTGTGCGGGTGGGCGTTGATGTCGTTGGCGGGTCCGTGGGTCGCCCACCGGGTGTGCCCGACGCCAACCTTGCCGGCGAAGCGCTTGGGCAGGTCATCGCTGAGGTCGCGCACCCGTCCGGCCTTCTTGGCAACGCGTAGCGCGGTGTCCTTGGGCCCGCTGAGCACCGCGATGCCGGCGGAGTCGTAGCCGCGGTGCTCGAGCCGGCTGAGCCCTTCGAGGATGAGGGGTGCCGCTTGCTGAGTCCCGATGTAACCGACGATGCCACACATGACGTCTGCCCTTCTCTGATGCGGATAGCGATGGTGCCGAGTGCGTCTCAGCCGTGCACGATGCGCCGCAGCTGGCGCGCCGAGAGTCGAGGCGGCGCCACGACCCTGGTGGTGAGCTCGTCGAGGAGCCGGTCGAAGATCTCTGGATTGTGCTGGCCGGTGAGGCGAAGCTCCCCGTGACGTCTCCGCACGAATTCTTCGAGGCTCTCCTGGTGGAAAGCCACCACGTCCTCGACGACGCGTTGGGCCTCGAGCGGCGTGAGTCCGGTGCTCTCCACCAGATGCGTCACGAGGGTCGCGTCGACTGTCACCCGACGAATGATGCGCCGCTTGCGCCTATCGCGCAAGATCTGACCCGATTTCGGGTCAAACCTACCCGTGCCAGCAGGATTCACGTTCTTCTCGCCTGCGGGAATGCCCCGCACCTGCGATCAGTTACACTGGTTGATAATTCAACGACCACGACATTCAGGAGTTTCCATGACCGAGTTCGACAGCGGAACCACGGCGATCGCCGACATCACTGGCAGCTACACCATCGATCCTGCCCACAGCCGGCTGGGCTTCATCGCCCGCCACGCGATGGTCACCAAGGTCCGAGGCCAGTTCAACGAGTTCGCCGGAACGGCTCGAGTCGACAGCGCCACCCCCGCCAACTCCAAGGTCGACATCACGATCGCCGCAAACAGCGTCGACACCGGGTCCGCCGATCGCGACGGTCACCTCACGTCCGCCGACTTTTTCGGCGTCGAGACGACCCCTGAGATCACCTTCTCCTCCACGCACGTTTCTCGTGACGGCACCGACTGGGCGATCACCGGGGACCTGACGATCAAGGGCACCACGAAGTCGGTCACCATCGACTTCGAGGAGGTCGGCACCGCACGCGACCCGTTCGGCAACCTGCGCCTGGGCTTCGAGGGCGCCACCACCATCAACCGCTCCGACTGGGGCCTGACCTTCAACGCCGTCCTGGACACCGGCGGCGTCCTGGTCTCCGAGAAGATCAAGCTCGAGTTCGACGTGTCTGCGATCGCCGACGCCTGAGCCGGAGCCCGTCGGCCAACCGGCTTGATCTCCGCACGGCGTGTCAGCGCGACCGCGTCCACCGGCTGAGGACGCTCCAGGCCCCATGTCTGGAGCGCCCTCGACGCGACAGGTGCAGACCCCTGGGCACGACCAGCTGCCGCACGCTTCGGTACTGCCGGGAAGCTCGGAGATCAATCCCCAGAGGTTTCCGCAAGGTCCGGTGCGCACAATCGCGATCAGCGTGACGCCCGAGCCTCCTGGGGGACGAATGAGGTTGCCGATGCTCCGACCGATGGAAACTGCCCGCGGTTCCGAACTGGTGTGCGCGTCGGTATCGGGACGCCGGGTGCCCTTGCCGCTCTTTGAAGCGCTCTCGTTTCCACGCGATCAGCTCGAGGCAACCCTTCTTGACCTGCGCGCGCGCTCCGGTGCGCGCGAGTTGTGCATCATCTCCACCTGCGAGCGGGTGGAGATCTATGCAGCCGGGTTCGGGGCGGAGGCGATGTCGTCGTCGTTGCTCGATGCACTGGCCGGCAACCGGGGCGTCTCCCCACGGGCTGTGAAGGAAGCCGCACGTACGTGTTCCGACGGCGATGCTGCGCGACACCTGCTGCGGGTGACCTCCGGGTTGGAGTCGTTTGTCCTGGGCGAGCGCGACATCGTTGGTCAGGTACGGGCTGCGGTCGAGGCCAGCCGCACCGCAGGGGTCATGGGATGGGCCCTGGAGCGGTTGATGGCGACAGCCGTGAACACCTCCCGGCGAGTGCACAGAAGCACCGGACTCGGGGCGGCCGGTAGGTCAGTCGCGCGCGCCGCAGTCCAGTTCGCTTCCCTCGAGAATGGCGGCGAGCTGGCCGGACAGCGGGTGCTTGTCGTCGGCGCCGGCGACGTCGCGATCCAGGTGGCTGACAGCGCGGCTCACCTGGGAGCCACCGTGACGGTCTGCAATCGGACCCGGCGGAACGCCGAGCGTTGGGTTGCGGCCGGGGTGACCGTGGTCGACCTCGGACGGCTTCTGGAGGCTCTGTCCACCACCGACGTCGCGATCTTCGGCACTGCTGCGCCAGAAGCCCTCGTGAGCGCTGCCGAGCTGGACGAGGCCCGAGGGACCTCGGGCCGCCGACTGCTGGTGCTGGACTTGTGCGTCCCGCGAAACGTCGACTCGGCGGTTCGCGAGCTGCGAGGCGTGCGGCTGCTGGACCTGGGCGACCTAAGGGCGGCAGGGAGGCCGGAGAGCGAGACCGTGGTGCGGGACGTGACGACGGCCGAGTGCATCATCGCCGAGGAGCTGGACCGCCATGCGCGACGGGTCGCGCGGCGGGACGCTGCGCCCGCCGTGCGTCGGTTGCGGGATGACATCGAGGCTTGCGTGCGAATCCAGGTCGAGCAGGCGACCGAGGGCGTCGCTGACGAGGATCGCCCGGTCGTGGAAGATCAGGTCCGACGGGCCCACAGAAAGCTCTCGCACCAAGCCACCCAGCGGCTCTTGCAGGCCGCCGAGGCGGGAGACGCCCGACTGGTCGAGGTGCTCGCGGGGTCCTACGCCACGGCACCGTCCACTGGTTCGAGGGCCTCGACGGCTGAGCGCTCATCGCCATGAGCGGGCGCTGTCTACGGTGTGCTGAGCAGCCCTGCTCGGTGCTGAATGCACCCCGGGACCGACGCTCGGTCCTACAGGTCTGGACCGGCGGTGAAATTCCGTCGCACTGACCGGGGTGCCGCTGCTTGAGTGCCATCGTGAGCACTTCTCTTCCCGACGGCCCCATCGCTGGCCCCATCGCTGGCCCCATCGCTGGCCCCGTCGCTGGCCCCGTCGCTGGCCCCGTCGCTGACGTGCCGGTCGGCTTCAGCAGCAGGTCGCTGACCGCACGCGACGCCCGAGCGGTCTACGAAGTGATGGCTCAGCAGGAGATCGTCGACATCGGGATGGCCGAGATCGAGGAAGCCGACATCGTCGGTGACTGGCAGCGTCCCAGCTTTGACGTCAGCGCCAGCACGGTCGGAGTCTTCGACGGCGACCTCCTGGTGGGCTATGCCGAGGTCAGCGGTAGCGATCGAGGGGATGCGGCCGTGCTGCCCACCTACCGCGGACGCGGCATCGGCACCTGGCTGGCCTCCTGGATGCAAGAGCTCGCGCGCAAGCGCGGCTCGCCCATCATCGGGATGCCGGTCCCCGAGGGGTCTGCCGGCGATCTCCTGCTCACTGCCCTCGGCTACCAGGTGCGCTGGACCAGCTGGGTGCTCAAGCTGCCACGGGGGGCGCGCATCGTTGAGCGCTCGCTGCCGCCGGGGTACGCCCTGCGTGCGGCTCGCTCGGACGAGCACGACGCGGTGCACGAGGTGGTCGAGGACGCCTTTCTGGAGTGGTCGGACCGCGAGCGCGAGTCCTTCGCCGACTTTGCGGCCGTGACAGTCCGACGGCCAGGCTTCGAGCCCTGGCACCTTCGGGTTGTCGTCGACCCGCTGGGGAGCGTCGTCGGTGCGGCCCATGTCAGCGTGTTCGCCGACCAGGACCCGTCCGAGGGAGAGGCTTACATCTCCCGTCTCGCCGTCCGTCGCGACCAACGCGGTCGCGGCCTGGCCCAGGCCCTGATGGTGGACGCCTTTGCCCGCGCCCGCGAGCACGGAGCCGAGACCTCGGGCCTGTCCACCGACAGCCGCACCGGTGCGCTCGGCCTCTACGAGAAGGTCGGGATGACCGTGACCTCCACGTGGGTGCACCGCGCGATCAGTCTCGAGCACTAGGTCGAGCTACCCCGGGGCTGTCGGGGTGGTGGGACCCAGCTCCACGGTCGTCACGACGGCGGTCACCGAAGGCCGGGGTGGTGTGGAGGAGAACCCGAAGCGTGGTGGCGGCTCGAGCTTGGCCAGACGCCCCAGGTCAAGGCCGTCGAAAGTGCCGGAGGCCTCGGTGATCTTCCGGTTGCCGGTAGCGCCGTACCACTCACGGCGGTCTCCGGTCTCGCCGCGGGTCCGGACGCCGCGCAGCACGATTCGTGCGACCACGTCAGTCAGCGCGCACCACCACGGCGCCGTGGCAATCCTGTCCGGCACCACGCGCAGCAGCAGACCCAGGACGGTGGTCCTGCCGATCGTGAAGTCAAGGTGCAGCGACTCCGAGCGGACCTGCCAGCCAGAGCCCGAGCCACCAGCGTCATCGGTGATCTCGAAGCGCTCGATCCGGACCTCGTCGAACTCATACGTCTCGGCCACGAACTCAGCGACGCTGGCACTGGGAGCCAGCAGCACCCGGTGCCCGTCGGACCGCTCCACCATGGCGTCACCGAAGGTGCCCAACGGGCTCTCGCGCCAGCGGCCCACAACGATACGGACGCCGCTCGAGGTGCCGACCCCGGCGATGTGGCCACGAAACCGGAGCCGCGCGGGTGAGGGAGACGTCAACGAAAAGCTCCTTCAGGTCAGCCGCGGGACTGCGCCGAGTCTAGGCGCGCGACGGCTCGGGCCGGGTCCGACGGGTCACCCCCCTCCCGCGCGGGCCGTGCGCGACGCTCGAGGTCGCTGGAGCATAGGGTCGGGGAATGCAGCCACGGCAGATCCCCACCCTCGCCCAGCTGCTCCAGATCGTCGAGCAGCAGACGTCCGCCTCCACGCTCCAGCGGCCTCCCGGCGTGGTCGTCGTGATAGCCCAGAGCGACGAGCAGCTCACCCAGTTGCGCTGCGACGATGCCGGGCTGCGACCCGACACCGTGCGCACGATCATCGGCCAGCAGGCGTCGCTCGTGCACGAGGCGCTCATTGCGCTCCCCCCGATCGCACTCGTGATCGACACCCGCTCCGCAGCGGGACCGCAGCAGCGCAAGCTCTTCGAGAGCGCCTACTTCCTGCTCGACACCGGCGCCCGCTGGGCCGCCCTCCTCGGAGCCGGGGCCCAGAAGAGCGACGACGAGGTGGCGCCGACAGGCGCCGGCATCGCCAGGGTCCAGGGCGATCCGCAGCCGCTGATGGCACGGCTGGGCGAGATGTTCCTGGGTGCTGAAGGCCCCGAGGACGTGCGCGCTCGCTGGCGCACCCACCACCGCAGCACCGAGCACGCGGTGCTCACTCCCGAGCTGACGGCGTTCGTCAAGGGACGCTCGCACCTACTCAAGATCCGCGACGCCGACGCTTTAGAGGTCCTGCCCCGGCGCGAGCCTGACCTCGGCGTGCGCGAGGTCGCCGGTCGCGCGGCTGTCAGCCTCACTACCCACAACCACGTCCAGTACGGCGTCCAGCTCGGCGAACCTCAGCTGCCGGCGGTGCTGGAGTCCCCCCGCCTCAGCCTGCGCCGCTACGACGGACTCGTCACCCTGCCGGTCAGTGGCTTGGCCTACCACGGCCGGACCCTGCTGCCCGACTCCTTCCGCTGGCACCTCTCCGAGGTGCCGACCTCGTCCGGCATCCGCGACACCGGCCAGAGCTTCGCCCGCCTGCAGCCGCACGCCGAACCGCAGCACCTGACCGGCAGCTACTTCCACTTCGGCTACAACAACCCGGGCCACTTCGGGCACCTGATGACTGAGGCACTGGCCAAGCTGTGGGGCTGGGACGCCGCGAAAGCGGACGACCCCTCCCTGAAGATCCTCTGCCGCCTGCACCCCGACCGTCCCACGCTGCCGGCCGACCGGCTCGAGTCCCGGCTGCTGCCGGCGTACGGCATCGCCCCCGAGGACATCGTCTGGGCCGACGGTCCGGTCTCCGTCGACACCCTCTACGCCAACACGCCGATGTGGCACAACACGGTGCCGTTCCACGCCCACGACGGCATGCTCGCCGAGTGGGTGCGACTGGGCGACGGTCTGCTGAGGGGTGCCGACGTCACCCCCGGACCGGAGCGGGTCTTCGTGACCCGACGCGCCGGCAACCGGCCGTGCCGCAACGCCGAGGAGGTCGAGGCAATCTTCGAGGAGATGGGCTATACGGTCGCCCTCACCGGACACCTGTCGATCCCCGAGCAGGTGGCGCTCTTCGCCAACGCTCGGGTGGTGGCGGGGTTCGGCGGCGCCGGGATGTTCAACCTGGCCTATGCCCGCAAGGTCGAGTCGGTCGTCGTCCTCAACCAGTGGGCCTACGAGGCGCGCAACGAGCAGCTGTTCGCCGCGGTGCACCGCGCTGCCTGCCACACGTTCTGGAGTGCACCCAGCATCGACCGACCAGCGCAGGGCAGCACGTACGCGGCCCACCAGTCGGGGTGGGAGTTCGACCTCGGTCTCAGCGACCAGCTGCGCGCCGTCCTCGCCGGACTCTGAGGCCTCCCCGCGAAGTCAGCGGATCGCGGCCCCCGAGATCGTGCGGGCGATGACGAGCCGCTGGATCTCGCTGGTGCCCTCGAAGATGGTGTAGATCTTCGCGTCGCGCGCCCACCGCTCGACCGGGTACTCGCGCGTGAAGCCGTTGCCGCCGAGGATCTGCATCGCCTTCTCGGTCACCTTGACCGCGGTCTCGCCGGCGAAGAGCTTCGACATCGAGCCCTCGGCGGCTTCGAACTTCTTGCCGTGGCTCGCCATCCAGGCAGCGCGCCAGACGAGCAGGCGGCTGGCGTCGATGGAGGTCTTCATGTCGGCGAGGGCGAAGGCGATCGCCTGGTTCTCGATGATCGCCTTGCCGAACTGCTCGCGGGTCTTCGCATAGTCGAGCGCGACCTCGTAGGCGGCCCGGGCGATGCCGATAGCTTGGGCGCCCACCGCGGGCCGGGTCCGCTCGAAGGTCGCCATGCTGGCGTTGCCACCACCGGAGGCGCTTCCTTCCCGCGCCCGGGCGAGGCGCGCGTCGAGCTTCTCCTTGCCGCCGAGCAGGCAGCGTCCCGGTACTCGCACGTTGTCGAGGACGACCTCGGCAGTGTGCGAGGCACGGATGCCATGCTTGGCGAACTTCTGCCCCTGGGACAGGCCCTTCGTGCCAGGAGGCACGACGAAGCTCGCCTGTCCTCGGGTCCGCAGGTCGGGGTCGACCACGGCCGTGACGACGTGGATGTCAGCGAGACCGCCGTTGGTCGCCCAGGTCTTGGTGCCGTTGAGGACCCACTCGTCGGTGGCTTCGTCGTAGCGCGCGCGGGTGCGCATGGCGCCGACGTCACTGCCGGCATCGGGCTCGGAGGAGCAGAACGCCGCCAGCTTGAGGTCGCCGGGCGAGCCGAACATCTGCGGCACCCACTCCCCCACCTGCTCGGGCGTGCCGTTGGAGCTCACCCCGGCCGCAGCGAGTGCGGAACCGACGATCGAGAGGCCGATGCCAGCGTCGCCCCAGAAGATCTCCTCCATCGCGACCGGGATGCCCAGGCCGGTCTCGTCGAAGCTCTGCGTCGCGAAGAAGTCCATCGAGTAGATCCCGGCCTTGGCTGCCTCCTCGAGGACCGGCCACGGAAAATCCTCGCGCTCGTCCCACTCGTGGGCGACCGGTCGGATCACGTCGACGGCGAAGGTGTGCAGCCAGTCGCGCAGCACGACGTGGTCGGCGGTCAGGTCAAAGCTCGGCTCGCTCACGGGACGACATTACTCGCCGGTTCGAGCCAAGCTGGCCGTGAAGCGCGATGACATGCGCCATCCAGTGCTGCTCGCTCCGCGGGCATCGGGGAGTGCGCGACCACGTTCCTTCGCCGCGCTCAGTCACAGGCTCTATCGCCGGGCTCAACCGTCCGGCCCAGTCGCCAATCGCAGCGAGCGGGCTCAGCCGGCCAGCCACGCGGCGTAGGCATCGAAGGTGTAGGGACGGCCCAGGAAGTCAGCCACCAGGTCTGCGGCATCCTTCGTGCCGCCCGGAGCCAGCACCGCATCGCGGTAACGCTCGGCCACCCCGGTGGCGGACGTGTCGAACAGGTCGCCGGCGTCGAAGGCGCTGAAGAGGTCCTTGGCGATCACCAGCGACCACATGTAGGTGTAGTAGCCCGAGCTGTAGCCGCCGAGGTGCCCGAAGCTGGCGAACATGTGGGTGCCCTCGAGGTAAGGCCACGCCGAGTAGCGCTCCTGGAGCTCGATCATCCGCCCCGTCAGGTCGGCGGGCCGCTCCACGTGGAAGTAGTAGGACATCGCCGCGTAGAACATCTGCACGCGGGCGCGGTAACCCTTGCCGAAGTCGTGGCTGAGGCGCATCGCCTCGACCAGGCCGGTCGGGATCGGCTCACCGGCAGCGCTCGTGGCAAAGCTAGCCAGGATCGCAGGGTCCCAGGCCCACTCCTCGAGCATCTGCGACGGAGCCTCGACGAAGTCCCACTCCGTGGCGACGCCGGCAAACCGTGCCCACTGCGTGCGACCACCGAGCACGTGGTGCACCAGGTGCCCGAACTCGTGGAAGAGCGTCACCACGTGGTCGTGCTCCATCAGTCCACGCGAGAAGTTACAGACCAGGACCCCCTCGGGCAGCTGACGTCCGGCCACGCCGTCGGTCAGGGTGAACTGCGCTGCATGCTTGTACTTGCCGTTCCGGGGGTGCAGGTCGAGGTAGATCCGGCCGAGCAGCTGCTCCGTCTCGGCGCCCTCGCTGATGTCGACGACGTCGTACGCCGCGACCGCGGGATCCCACACCACCGCGTCGTCGACGCGGTCGTAGCGCAGCCCGAAGAGCCGCCCGGTGACGTCGAGCAGACCCTGACGCACCTTGTCGAAGGCGAAGTAGGTGCGCACCCGCTGCGAGTCGACGTCGTACTGCTCCTTGCGGACCAGCTCCTCGTAGTAGGAGGCGTCGAAGCCGGGGACCCGCTCCGCGTCCGGGAAGTCGTCGCGGTAGCGCTCGAGCAGCACCTGCAGGTCGCGCTCCATCGGAGCGGCCGCCGCGTCGGCGATCTTCTCGATGAAGGTGGGGATCGCCGAACCCTCCTTGATCATCTTCACCTCTGCGTCGTATGCCGCCCAGTCGGCGTAGCCGACGAGACCGGCAAGCTCGTGGCGCAGGTCGAACATCTCGCGCAGCAGCGGGTCGGTGCTCGGCCAGCCACGGTCGAGGAAGGCGAGCGTCATCTCGCGCCGGACGTCCTGGTCATGGGCGAACATCCGGGTCGGCGCAGCATCGGGGTAGTCAGTGGTGACGCTGACCAAACCGTCCTCGCCGACCGGGTGGTCGTCGAGGAAGTCCTGCGGGAGGCCCGCCAGGCGCTCCGGGGTCACCCGGACCGTGCGGACGTCGTCGCGGATGATCTTGCCGAACTCCTGGTCGATCTCGGTCAGCCGCTCGTTGATCGCGGTGATCCGGGCGCGGGTCTCGTCGTCCTGGTCGACGCCGGCTCGAGTGAAGTCACGCACCACCCTGCTCAGCAGCCGTCCAGCCTGGTCGTCGAGACCCGCGGGGTCGAGGCCGGCGAAGATCGCGTAGAGCTCGCTGTCCAGACTGAGCTCGGTCGTCAACCGCATCACGTCCTGCTCGGCCCTCTCCGCGGCCGTGCGCACTCCCTCGTCCGGGTGGACGTTGCCGAACAGCGAGCCCATCGCCGCGACGTTGCCGAGCTGAAGGGCAGCCTCGTCCCAGACCCGCAGCACGGCCATCGTCTCGCTCGGCGGGTCCGCGCGCAGAGCACCGATCAGCTCGCGGGCTGCGGCGATCCCCTCCGCCGCGCGGGTGCGGACCCACTCCTCGGCGCGCTCGGCAGTGGGCAGGTCCAAGGCAGCGAAGGTCACTCGCCAAACGTTAGACGAGCCACCCGACAGCAGGGCGTGGGGACGGCTCGACGACCTCGATCGGCCCATAGGATCGGTCGCATGGATGCGCACCAGGACGAGCACGGTCACCTGAACGAGCACGGTCATGAGAGCGGGCACGGTCATGAGAGCGGGCACGAGCACGGGCATCGAGGCTTCGACGACGACGCGGCGGACTGGGACGACAAGCCCGGCCACGAAGAGCGTCAGGTCGCGGTGGCCATGGCCATCGAGCAGGCTGTCGACCTCGGGCCCCACACGCGGGCCGTCGACGTCGGCGCCGGCACAGGTCGGCTGAGCATCCTGCTCGCCGACCGCGTGGGATCGGTCGTCGTGACCGACCCCTCGATCGGCATGGTGCAGGTCGCCGAGGAGCGGATCGCGGCGGCGGGGCTCGCTGACCGGCTGCGTGCTGTCCAGGCCGACCTCACGACCGACCGGGTCGAAGGGACCTACGACGTGGCCTGGAGCTCCATGGCGCTGCACCACGTGCCGGACCTGGGCGGACTGCTGCGCTCAGTGGCAGCGCTCCTGGTCGACGGGGGTCGGCTGGCGATCGCGGACCTCGAGGAAGATCCCGACGGCGCTTTCCACGCCACCCGGGTCGGCTTCGACGGGCACCACGGCTTCGACCGCGAAGCCCTCACCGGCGAGCTGACCCGTGCCGGTTTCGCCGACGTCAGCTTCGTGGACGCGACGACGATCGTGAAGGAGGGACGCGAGTTCGGCGTCTTCCTCTGCACCGCCACGAAGAGCGCCTGAGCGCACCGCACGGTCGAAGCGCCGGAACAGCCGACACTGACCTCGAGCCGAGGTCCGCAGCCAGGGCGACAGGTCACTCGGGGGGCGCCAGCGCGTCCAGCAGGGCCTTGCTGAAGGCCGGGATGTCGTCGGGGTTGCGGCTGGTGATCAGGTTGCCGTCGATCACGACCGTCTCGTCGGTCCAGGTGCCTCCCGCATTGCGGATGTCGGTCTGCAGGCTCGGCCAGGAAGTCAGCCGGCGTCCGTCCAGCACGCCTGCCTCGACCAGCGTCCACGACGCGTGGCAGATCGCGGCCACCGGACGGCCCGAGGCCAGGAAGTCACGCACGAAGGCGACGGCGTCGTCGTCCGTACGAAGCGCATCGGGGTTGGCCACCCCACCAGGGAGCACCAGGGCGGCGTAGTCGTCGATCGAGGCGTCGGCGACGACCAGGTCGACGGACTGGGTGCCCACTTGGTCGAGGTGGTCGAACAAGGTGGCCTCGCCGGACTCGGGTGCCAGGAGGACGGGTTGGTGACCTGCCTCGACCAGGGCTGACCACGGCTCGGTCAGCTCGACTCGTTCGATGCCCTCGTTGGCGGTCAGGAACGCGATCATCCGGGTGCTCATGGCTCGAACCTAAGTCGGACGGCACGTGGGATCGACGCCCGCAGGGGTGATCTGAGGTCACCAGCGACACGCTGGAGAAGCCCCTGGCTCTGGCTAGGCTGGAAG
This sequence comes from Nocardioides sp., assembly GCA_049586475.1. Classification (GTDB taxonomy): domain Bacteria; phylum Actinomycetota; class Actinomycetes; order Propionibacteriales; family Nocardioidaceae; genus Nocardioides. The sequence goes on along the minus strand of JBAVCA010000161.1, from coordinate 1,096 downwards.
GCGTGGCCGACTCGAAGATCATGAACCGTCGCGACCTGGACTTCCTGTTGTACGAGTGGCTCGACGTGGAGGCGCTGACGAGCCGCGAGCGGTACGCCGAGCACGACCGGGAGACCTTCGAGGGGGTCCTCGACCTGAGCGAGCAGCTGGCCGAGGACCACTTCGCACCGCTCAACCGGCTCGCGGACACCGACGAGCCGTACGTCGGTAAGGACGGGCGCGTCGTGCAGCCGGTCGAGGTCAAACGCGCTCTTCAGGCCTACACCGCCTCGGGCCTCCCGGCCAGCGTCTTCGACACTGAGCTGGGCGGGATGCAGCTGCCGTTCGTCGTGCACCAAGCGGCCTCGACCTACCTCCAGGCCGCCAGCATCGGCACCTTCGCCTACCCGTTCCTGGCCGAGGGCAACGCGAGCCTGCTCGTGGCCCACGGCACGCCGGAGCAGATCGCGACGTACGCCGAGCCGGTCATCGCCGGCCGCTGGTACGGCACGATGGCGCTCTCCGAGCCGCAGGCCGGGTCCTCGCTCGGCGACATCACGACCCGAGCCGTGCTGCAGGACGACGGCACCTACCGGCTGGTCGGGACCAAGATGTGGATCTCGGGCGGCGACCACGAGCTGAGCGAGAACATCGTGCACCTGGTCCTCGCCCGCACCCCCGGTGCCCGGCCTGGGAGCGCCGGCATCTCGCTGTTCATCGTGCCCAAGCATCTCGTCGAGGCTGATGGTGGCATCGGCGAGCGCAACGACGTGGCCCTGGTCGGGCTCAACCACAAGATGGGTTACCGCGCGACCACCAACACCTTGCTCAACTTCGGCGAGGGACTGGCCACTCCCGGCGGGCGCTCCGGCGCAGTCGGCTACCTGGTCGGCGAGCAGGGCCGGGGCCTCCAGGCGATGTTCCACATGATGAACGAGGCGCGCGTCAGCGTCGGAGCCGGAGCGATGGCCTTGGGCTACACCGGCTACCTGCACGCCCTCGACTACGCCCGCACACGCGAGCAGGGTCGGTCGCTGGGCGTCAAGGACCCGTCCTCGCCGCCGGTCGCGATCACCGCGCACCCCGACGTGCGTCGGATGCTGCTCGCGCAGAAGTC
>JBAVCA010000160.1:0-11922 GCA_049586475.1 Nocardioides sp. | reverse complement strand
CACGGGAGGAGAGACAGCGAGAGGGGACACCGCGGGAGGACGGACCGGCAACGGGTCGTGCCGACTCCACCGCCGTGTCCGGCTCCGACCTGGCCCAGGCCATCGCGGGGTTCGGAGCACGGCGTAGTCGCCCCGGAGTGCGGGTGATCGTCACCGACTTCATCGACCCCGCGGGTGCGGTCGAGCGGCCCTTCGCCTGGGAGCGCCCGCTGCGCCGACTTGCCGCCACGCACGAGACGCTGGTGGTCGAGATCGTCGACCCTCGCGAGCTCACCCTCCCCGACGTCGGCGCTGTCACGCTGGTCGACCCAGAGAGCGGTAGACGGCGCGAGGTGTGGACCTCCCAGCCCCGGGTCCGCGCCCGCTACGCCGAGATGGCAGCGGCACATCGCACCGCAACTGCGGACGCCGTGCGCTCAGCGCGCGCAGGCCACGTGCTGTTGCGCACCGACCGCGACTGGGTGCGCGACCTGGCGCGCTACGTGCATGGTCGACCACTCCGCCACGCCGGACCTGCCCGGGCGGGTGCTGGGGCATGAGCCTTGCCTCTCCCTGGTGGCTTCTGCTGCTCGTTCCTGTCCTGGCGTTGGCGCTTGCCTACCTCGCGCAGAGCAAGCGCCGCAGCAGGTACGCCGTCACCTTCGCCACCTTGCCGATGCTGGAGCGCCTCACGCCGGACAAGCCTGGCTGGCGGCGCCACTTGCCCGCGACCCTGCTCGCGCTCGGGTTCGTGGTGCTCAGCATCGCCGCCGCCCGGCCCCAGGTCGACGAGCAGGTCCCGCGCGAGCGCGCCACCGTCGTCGTGGTCGTCGACGTGTCCTTGTCGATGCAGGCCACCGATGTCGCACCCGACCGGATCACGGCAGCCAGCCAGGCCGCGCAGAGCTTTGTCGACGGACTCCCCGACGGCTTCAACGTCGGAGTCGTGTCCTTTGCCGGCTCCGCGACGGTGCTGGCCAGCCCCAGCCCCGACCACCAGGCGTCCATCACCGCACTCGACCAGCTCCGTCTTGCCGAGGGCACGGCGATCGGTGACGGGGTGATGACCTCGTTGGCCCAGATCGAGGCCACCGCAGCCACCGACGGCACCCAGGGCGGCGTCGCCGTTCCCGCCCAGATCGTCCTCCTGAGCGACGGCACCAACACCGTCGGCAGCAGCATCGATCAAGCGGCCGGCGCGGCGCTCGACGCGCAGGTGCCCGTCTCCACGATCGCCTACGGCACCCCCGACGGCACCGTCACCGTCGACGGGACCCTCGTACCGGTGCCGGTCGACCAGGCCTCGCTCGACGCCCTCGCGCAGGCCACTGGCGGCATCGGGTACGCCGCGCAGACCGCAGCAGCGCTCGACCAGGTCTACGACGACATCCAGTCCTCGATCGGCTTCACCACCGAGCAGCGCGACGTGACCCCGTTCGTCATCGCGCTCGCCCTGCTGCTGGGACTCCTGGGGGCGGGGTTGTCGTTGCGGTGGTTCGCACGGTTGCCCTGACCAACACGTCAGGTCAACACGTCAGCCCGTCCTCGGGCACGGTCCCTTCGAGCAGGTATCCCTCGACGGCCGTGTCGATGCAGGCGTTGCCCTTGTTGTAGGCCGTGTGACCGTCGCCGTCCCGGCTGAGCAGCACCCCGCTGTCCAGCTGGGAGGCCAGCGCCACAGCCTCCTCGTACGGCGTGGCGGGGTCGCGGGTCGTCCCGATCACGAGGATCGGGTCAGCGCCCTCGGCCTCGATCGTCGGCGTCGGCTCGGTCGCGGTGACCTGGACGCCCTGGCAGCCGAGCAGCCCCCACGCGAAGACGCGTCCGAAGGTCGGGGAGGCCTCCTCGAACTCGGCGTACTGCGCCACGATCTCGTCCGGCTCGTACGCCGTGGGGTCGTCGAGGCAGTTGATCGCCAGGAACGCCTCGAGGCTGTTGTCGTCGAAGCCACCGGCTGCGTTGCGCGACGAATAGAAGTCCGCCAGCAGGAGGAGGGTGTCCCCGGTGCCGGCGAGAGCCTCCTGGAGCGCTTGGTCCAGGAACGACCAGTTGTCGCGGCTGTAGAGCGGGGTCACCACGCCGTAGAAGGCGTTGCCGATCTGGAGGTCGCGCTCACCTGCGGTGGGCAGCGGGTCGGCCTCGATGTCCTCGAGCAGGCCGCTGATCGTGGCGAGGCCCTCCTGACGCGTGGCGCCGAGGAAGCACTCACCGCCGGCGACACAGTCGTCGACGTAGGCCTCGAGCGCGGTCTGGAACCCGCGGGCCTGGCTCAGAGAATTCTCTCGGGAGTCCAAGGTGGGATCGGTGGCGCCGTCGAGGACGAACCGGCCGACGTTGGCCGGGAAGAGCTCGGCGTAGACGGCACCGAGGGTGGTGCCGTAGGAGAATCCGAGATAGGCGAGCTTGTCCTCGCGCAGCACCCCGCGCAGCACGTCCATGTCGCGGGCCGCCTCGACGGTGGAGACGTGGCCGATCAGCGAGCCGGAGGAGGCCACACAGCCGGCGAAGAAATCGGTCTGCTCCTCGACGAAGGCCTCCGCCTCCTCGGCGTCGTCGGGCGCCGGGTCCTGAGCCAGGAACGTGTCCAGGTCGGCATCGGAGACGCAGTCGATGGGAGCGGACTCCCCGGTGCCTCGCGGGTCGAAGGCCACGATGTCCATCCGCGCGAGCAGTGGCGCGCCGAAAGCAAAGCTCGGGTCGTCCACCAGGCTGGTGCCCGGTGATCCGGGTCCACCCGGGTTGACCACGAGCGAACCGACCCGGTTGGCCGGGTCGGAGGCGACCGTGCGCTCGAGGTTGAGCTCGATCGTCTCGCCGTCGGGCTCGGTGTAGTCGACCGGGACGGTCAGCGTCGCGCACTCGTTGGTGCCACAGGAGGCCCAGGCCGGAGCCTGCTCGTAGTAGGTCTCCAACCCGGCCGGCACGTTGACCGGGTCGCCCTGCGCTACCCGAGGGGGCACCTGGGGTGCGCTCGCGCGGGGGGTCGTGGGCCGCGAGTCGGCGGCTCCGTCGCCGGTGAAGATCAGTGCGGCGGTCGCTCCACCGCTCACGCCGAGGGCGATCACGGCCACCACCGACACGATCCAGGTCGTCCTCTTGCTCATCATGGACGTCAGCTTCCCTCCGGCACCTTCAGCGCCACCATCATTGATTCCAGGGCCAGAGCCACCGGCACGTTGAACTCCAGCATCTGCTCGCGGGCCTCGAAGACCCAGCCGATCCGGCGCAGGTTGAGCTCAGGGGTCGAGGTGCGCGCGAGCTCTTCGACATCGCCGCGAATCTCCTCGTTGACCAGCGCGCCCGGCGCGCGCGCGGCCACGGCGATCGCGTCACGGTAGACCGAGACCAGGTCCATCAGGCCGCGGTCGACGACGTCGAGGACGCGGCGCTTGGCTCGCGTCTTCTGGGACTTGTCCAGCGCCGCCAGGGCCGGGGAGTACTCCCGCGGACGACGACCGCGCTCGACCACGCCGTAGGTGGTGTCGAGATCGGCCTTCTCGTGCGCGTCGAGCTCGCTGGTGATCGCTTCGGCCTCCTCCTTGGCCACGTCAGCCAGGTTCGTGGCGGCCTGCATGCAGGCCCCCAACGTGGTCAGGCGCAACGGGAGCGAGACGATCTCCCGGCGTCGGTTGCGCGTGGCCTCGTCCCGAGCCAGCGCCCGGGCCCGGCCGATGTGACCCTGGCTGGCTCGCGCGGCGTAGGCGGCCAGAGCGGGACTGACCTGATCGGCGCGGGTGAGGAAGTCAGCTACTGCGGCAGAGCTCGGGGTGGCCAGGGTGAGCTGGCGGCACCGTGAGCGAATCGTCGGCAGGACGTCCTCGACCGTGGGGGCGCACATCATCCAGACCGTGTGCGCGGTGGGCTCCTCGATCGCCTTGAGCAGCGCGTTGGCCGCCTGCTCGGTCAGCCGGTCGGCATCCTCCACGATGATGATCTGCCACCCGCGCCCGGCCGGGCGCAGCGCCGAACGTCGTACCAGGTCGCGCACCTCGCCGACGCCGATCGACAGCTTCTCGGTGCGGATCAGGGCGATGTCGGCATGACTGCCGAGCATCGCGGTGTGGCACTCGTGGCACGTGCCGCACCCTGCCTTCTCGCACTGCAGCGCAGCCGCGAACGCGATCGCGACGTTCGATCGACCCGAACCTGGAGGACCGGTGAAGAGCCAGGCATGGGACATCCCCTTGCCGCCGGCAGCCGGCCAGAGCACGTCGATCGCCCGCTGCTGACCGACCAGGTCAGCCCAGACCCCGGCGGTCCGCTCGGGCGCGGCGGCATTGATGCTCATCGGGCGGCCTGGCTGAGCAGCGGCTCGAGGGCCGCGCGGACCCGGGCAGCGATCTCCGTCACGCCCGCACGAGCGTCCAGGACGAGGTAGTGGGCGGGGTCGTCCTTCGCCATGGCCACGAACGAGGCCCGGACCCGTTGGTGGAAGTCGAGCGACTCGCTCTCGATCCGATCGCGGCCGGCGAAGCGCCCCAGGCCGGCCGCCGGCTCCAGGTCGAGCACGACGGTCAGGTGCGGGCGCAGGTCGGAGGTCGCCCAGCGCGCGACCTTCTCGACCTCGGCGACGTCGAGAGATCGCCCGGCACCCTGGTAGGCGAGCGTCGAGTCGACGTAGCGGTCGGTGATCACGACCTCGCCTCGGGCCAGGGCAGGAAGCACCACCGTCTCCACGTGCTCGGCCTTGTCCGCTGCGTAGAGCAGTGCCTCGGTGCGGTCGGCGAGCACCCCGGTCTCCGGGCTCAGCACGATGCGACGCACCTCGCGCCCCACCGGCGTGTCACCGGGCTCGAAGGTCAGGCGTACGGCGTATCCCTGAGCAGTCAACGCGTCTCGCAGCAGGCCGGACTGCGTGGACTTGCCCGAACCCTCGCCCCCCTCGAAGCACACGAAGACGCCGCGGGCGGCGTACACGGGTGCGTTGGCGGTGCTGGGAGTCACGGGCGTGACGCTACCCGGCGGCCCCGACACCCCTCGCCGGAGCCGTCCAGGAGCGTGCTCGCCGGCGTGCGCTCGGGCTCAGGCCTTGTCTGCCGCCGCTGTCGTCGCAGTCTTCTTCGCCGGCGCCTTCTTGGTCGATTTCTTGGCGGCAGTCTTCTTCGCGGCAGCTTTCTTGGCCGTCTTCTTCGCCGGGGCCTTCTTGGCCGTCTTCTTCGCGGCCTTCTTGGCCGGCCCGCGGGCTCGACGATCGGCCAGCAGCTCGGCAGCGCGCTCGGTGGTGATCTCCTCGACCGAGTCGTCCTTGCGCAGGGTGGCGTTGAACTCGCCGTCGGTGACGTACTCCCCGAATCGTCCCGACTTGACCACGATCGGCTGACCGGAGACGGGATCGGCGCCGAGCTCCTTGAGCGGCGGGGCCGCCGCGGCGCGACCGCGCTGCTTGGGCTGGGCGTAGATCGCGAGCGCCTCGTCGAGGGTGATGGTGAAGAGCTGCTCCTCGGTGGTGAGCGAGCGCGAGTCGGTGCCCTTCTTCAGGTAGGGGCCGTAACGACCGTTCTGTGCGGTGATCTCGACCATCTCGGTGGTCGCGGGGACCTCCTCGCCGTCCGCGCCGGTCGTGGCCTTCACCTCGACCGGCGCTTCACCGACCACCCGTGGCAGCGACAACAGCTTGACGGCGTCGTCCATGGTGATCGTGTCGAGCGACATCGACTTGAACAGCGATCCCGTACGGGGCTTGGCGTTCTTCTTGGCGTCCTCGGCCAGGTCCTCGGTGACGTAGGGCCCGTAACGGCCGTTCTTGGCCACCACGCGCAGTCCCGTCTCCGGGTGCACGCCGAGCTCGATCTCCTCGCCGGCCGGATTGGCGAAGAGCTCGACCGCCTTCTCCATCGTCAGCTCGTCGGGCGGCAGGTCGTCGGGGACGTTGGCCCGCTTGCCGACCGGGTTGCCCTCGTCGTCGGGACCCTCGAGATAAGGGCCGTACCGGCCCACGCGCAGGTTGATGCCCGCTGCCGGATCGCCGATCGGGAACGTCGCGTTGTCGCGAGCGTCGATGTCGGCCAGCTCGGTGACCAGCTTGTGCAGGCCGGGCACGTCGGCGGAGCCGTAGTAGAACTCGGTGAGCTCGGCCACCCGCCGCTTGCGTCCGCCGGCGATCTCGTCGAGCACGTCCTCCATCTTCGCGGTGAACTCGTAGGAGACATGGCGCGGGAAGTGCTCCTCCAGCAACCGGATCACCGAGAACGCAAGCCAGGCGGGGACCAGCGCCGAGCCCTTCTTGTAGACATACCCGCGGTTGAGGATCGTGCCGATGATCGAGGCGTAGGTGGAGGGACGACCGATCTCGCGCTCCTCGAGCTCCTTGATCAGCGTCGCCTCGGTGTAACGCGCGGGCGGCTTGGTCTCGTGACCGTTGGCGCTCAGGGAGGCTGCGGAGACGGCGTCGCCCTCGCTCAGCTGGGGCAGCCGGGTCTCCTGGTCGTCCTTCGCCCCGCCGTCGTCGGTGCCTTCGACATAGGCCTTGAGAAAGCCGTGGAAGGTGATCACTCGGCCGGATGCCGAGAACACGACGTCCTCGCTCGGTGCCTCGGAGGCGGTCGGTGCCGTCGCGCCACCGATCCGCACCGAGACGCTCTGTCCGACGGCGTCCTTCATCTGTGAGGCGACGGTGCGCATCCAGATCAGCTCGTAGAGACGGAACTGGTCGCCGGTGAGCCCGGTCTGCGCCGGCGTGCGGAACGACTCGCCAGCCGGACGGATCGCCTCGTGGGCCTCCTGGGCGTTCTTGACCTTGGAGGCGTAGGTGCGGGGAGTCTCAGGGAGGTACTCCGCGCCGTACAGCTCACGGACCTGCGCGCGCGCGGACTCGACCGCTCCGCCCGACATGGTCGTGGAGTCGGTACGCATGTAGGTGATGTAGCCGTTCTCGTAGAGCCGCTGGGCGACGGACATCGTCACCGAGGCGCTCATCCCGAGCTTGCGGCTGGCTTCCTGCTGCATCGTGGTGGTGCGGAACGGCGCATACGGCGAGCGTCGGTAGGGCTTCGCCTCGACCGAGCGCACGTCGTAGGTCGTCTCGGCCAGCGCAGCGACCAGGCCCTCGGCGCGGGTGCGGTAGAGGTGGACGACGGTGGCACCCGACTTGAGCTGACCGTCCTGGCCGAAGTTGGAGCCGGCAGCGACACGGGTGCCGTCGAGGGAGTACAGCTTGGCCGGGAACATCCGGGCCTCGTGCTTGGCACCGGCGTCGAAGGTGCCCTCGAGGTCCCAGTAGGAGGCCATCTTGAACTTGATCCGGTCGCGTTCCTTGTCGACGACCAGTCGGGTCGCCACGGACTGCACGCGCCCGGCGGACAGACCGGACATCACCTTCTTCCACAGCACCGGGCTGACCTCGTAGCCGTAGAGGCGGTCCAGGATCCGGCGGGTCTCCTGGGCCTCGACGAGGTCCATCGCGATGTCGCGCGGGTTGTCGGCGGCATCGAGGATCGCGGCCTTGGTGATCTCGTGGAAGACCATCCGCTTGACCGGGATGTTCTTCGGCTTGAGCTCGTCGAGCAGGTGCCAGGCGATCGCCTCGCCCTCGCGGTCCTCATCGGTGGCGAGGAAGAGCTCGTCGGCATCCTTCAGGAGCGACTTGAGCTTGGCGATGTGCGACTTCTTGTCCCGCGGCACCACGTAGTAAGGAGTGAAGCCGTCCTCCACGTCGACCGCCAGCCGGCCCCAGGGCTTGTCCTTGATCTTCGCCGGGGTGTCGGCCGCGTTGTTCGGAAGGTCGCGGATGTGACCGATCGAGGACTCCACGACGTAGCCGTCGCCCAGGTAGCCGCCGATGGTGCGGGCCTTCGCCGGGGACTCGACGATTACCAACTTGTGTGCCACGAAACTGGTCACTTTCCTCACTGCTGGATCGCGGGAGGGCCTGGGTCAGACCTCACTGCGGGCGCCGGGCGGCGCTGTCCGAAAGGGCGCGAACCACCCGAGAAGGTGCTCACGGCCGATCACGGTAGCGCGTCCTGTCCACTCCATCATCGCCACCGGGTGGTCGCGGAGGCTCATCGATGTCTGCTCAACGCACCTCCAGCTGAGCGACCGAGGCCTCCTGCTCCGCGATCATCGCCAGGTCCCCGATGGGCACGACGCTCACGAACAGGGCGTACGACGCGGGGTCGTCGGTGTCGACGACCACGACGCGAACGACGTCACCCTCCACCGCGAGTGCGGGGTCCTCGATGCGGATCTCCTGGGTGAGGTCCCAGGCCGGGTTGCCGTCGACGACCCCCTCCGCGGAGGCGATCGGAGTGCTGCTGGAGAAGTCGCTGTAGAAGACGCCTGACTGGCTCATGCACGTCACCACGACCTCGGCCGCTTGGCGGGGGGAGTCGAAGCCGTTGGCACGGCTCAGGCTCCCGAGCGCGTAGAGAGCGACCCAGCCGGCGGTTCCGTTCTCCTCGATCAGCTTGGATGGCGCGTAGACCCCGTCCGCGAAGGTGAACGCGAGCGACTGGTCGAGCACCGGCGCGAAGCCCTCCGGGGTCGGGAGCTGCAGCCCGCCCCCGGTCATCAGCCGACCCTGCTGGCCGGTGACGCCGCGGTCAGGGAGACCTCCGGTGCACTGCTGCACGGTGGGCGCGACCTCGTCGAAGGGCTCCGCGCTCGACCCCGTCGTCGGCTCGTCGTCCGCGCCGCCTGGTCCCGATCGCTGCGGCGAGGGCGCCTCCGCCGCACCCGGCTCGACGGAGGGTCCGACCTCCTCGATGAGGCCGCGCACCACGAAGAACGTGCCGACCCCCAGCGCCAGCGTGAGGACCACGGCCACCAGGAGGTAGCCGAGCCTGGGTCGCGAACGGGCGGCCGGGCGGGACGAGGACCGCGGGGTCTCGGTCGGACCCGTCCGGCCCGGGGCGGGCAGCGGCCCGATGGTGGCGTGCGACTCGTAGCCGGGTGGCGGAGGCGGCGGCAGCGACGGGGCTGGCGACGGCTGGCTCGACGGGGGCGGGGGCACCATCCCCGCAGGTACCGGGCCGTACGGCGTGTCGGCCACGGTCCTGCTCCACCCGGCACCGTCCCAGTAGCGGAACGCGCCCGGCTGACCGGAGGGATCGGAATACCAACCAGCAGCAGCCACGCCTCGAGGCTACTCATACCCGGTTGCGACCGGCCACAGCCAGCCGCGCGCGTCGTCAGGCCTCCAAGAAGCCCTGCGCGACCATCTCCTGCACAATCGGCAGGTACGACGTCATCGCTCGCTGCGCCTCCTCCTCGTCGTGCCCGAGCAGCTTGGAGATCGCGCCGAGGAGCTGGCCCACGCTCAGCTCGCCGTCACACGCTCCGACCAGTGCTGCCTCGACGGTGTCGGCGGCACGGGCGCGCCGCAGTCCTCGCTGCTGGCGCAGGACGATGGTGGCCGGGTCCTCGGCCCCGACGGGTCCGGCGGTCTCCTGGACGACGTCCTCACGCGTGGTCAGTCGGCTCTCGAGCGACACCGCGTCGGGCTTGGCCAACCCCCAGTCACGGATCGCGGGGGCGATCGGCTGCTCGACGTCGTAGGGCCACTCGAGCAGCTCGACCCGTCGAGCACCCGGGGTCTGGGAACGTTCGGCGGCGTGCAGGTTGACCCAGCCGAACCCGATCGCCTCGATCCCCTGCGCGTCGAACCACGACAGCCAGGTGTCGTAGCGCTGCAGGTAGTCGGCGGAGCCGTGCTGTCCGGCGTCCTTGAGCCACAGCTCTACGTAGGCCGCGGGATCGAGCACCTCGCGCTGCACGACCAGGGCGTCGTGGTCGGGGCTCAGCCACTCGGCGAGGCGCTCGTCCCACGACCGGGAGGTGGAGATCACCCAGTTGGCCAGCACCTGGCACCAGCCGCCCGGGTTGAGGTGGTCCGGGGCGGCGCGCACGATGTCCTCCACGACGCGGTCGCCCGGCAGCCCGGAGTCGCGGTAGACGAGCCGCTCGCCCCGCTGGTGGTGCAGCGCCGGGGAGATCACGAACGGAGGGTTGGTCGCGATCAGGTCGAATCGTTCCTGGCGTACCGGCTCGAAGAACGAGCCCTCGCGGACATCGATCCGGTCCGCCACGTTGTTGAGCGCCGCGTTGAAGCGCGCGATCGTCAGCGCCCGGGAGTTGACGTCGGTGGCGACCACTCGAGCGGCGTGCACCGCCAGGTGGAGCGCTTGCACGCCGCACCCGGTGCCGAGGTCGAGCGCTGAACCGACCGGCTCTCGCAGCGTCAGCTGAGCCAACGAGCTGGAGGCAGGGCTGATGCCCAGCACGTGGTCGCCACCGAGGCGCTGCGGTCCACCATCGAGGCCGGGAGTGAGGTCGCTGACGACCCACAGGTGCCTCTGCTCGTCGGTCCCGGAGTCGGTGGCGTACGGCCGGCAGTCGAGGCGCGCTGCGACCTCACTGACCGACTGCTCCAGCAGACCGGCGACGGCGAGGCGGTCGACGAGCCCCGGCAGCGCCGCCTCGGCCGCGGCGAGGGGCACGGGCATCTGCAGCAGGAAGAGGCGGATCAGCGTCTCGATCGCGCTGCCACCGCTGGTGCGCTGTCGTCCCGGCGTCGTCTCGTTGCGGCCCAAGGCGTCGTGGGCGCGCGTGCCGAGCACCTCCGCGACACCGTCGTAGGTGAAGTCGGCGGCGAGCAGTGCCTCGCGCAGCGGCGCAGCAAGAGCAGGGTTCATCGGGGCCTCACGAGTGGTAGTAGCCGCTGAGGGCGAGTAGCCCCGCGCGGAGGTGTCGAGAGCTCGACGGTAGAGCCCCGGTCCCAGCTCGGCGCCATGGCCGCCGCCCTGCGGACAGCCGACTCGCCGGGCCCGGACGTGCCCCTCCGAGCCCCCGCCACAGCATCCGGGCCATACCCGGGGGCCTTGACGGCAGGGGCACCCACCCGCGACAGTCCCTTCCTGAGGCGAGTCCAGCCCGAGATGGGATCGACGACACCCGAGGTCGCGATGAAATCGTTCCGCTCCACGCCAGCGCAGGGTGCTCACCGTCGTACGGACCAGGGGCGGGTCCGCGCCGCCCGCTCGCCGGCCCACTCCTCGGGTCGCACCGCTGCGATGATTCCGTCGCCCGCGGCGGAGGTGCTGCCCATGGTCAGCCCGCGCCTGACCCAGCGGCGGCAGCCCACCTCGGTCGCCGTGCTGTTGATCGCGTCGTTCGGTGCTTTCCTGGCCTTCCTCGACTCGACGATCGTCAACATCGCCTTCCCCGACATCCAGCGCTCGTTCCCCGAGTCGTCGATCGGGACCCTGAGCTGGGTGCTCAACGCCTACAACATCGTCTTTGCAGCCTTCCTGGTAGCGGCCGGCCGGATCGCGGACCTGGTGGGTCGCCGGCGGATCTTCGTGCTCGGTGTCGGCATCTTCACCCTGGCCTCGGTGCTCTGCGCGGTCGCCGCCAGCGTGGACCAGCTGATCGCCTTCCGCGTGCTGCAAGGCGTGGGCGCCGCGATGCTGGTGCCGGCGTCGCTGGCCCTCGTGGTGGAGGGTTTCGACCCGAAGCGTCGCGCCCACGGGATCGCGCTGTGGGGCGCGGCGGCCGCGATCGCCTCCGGTCTCGGGCCGCCGATCGGTGGGGCCCTGGTCAACGCCTCGAGCTGGCGGCTCGCCTTCCTGGTCAACCTCCCGCTCGGTGTGGTGGCGATGGTGGTGGCGCGCAAGGGGCTGGTCGAGAGCCGCTCCCCGGGCAAGCGGCGGATGCCCGACCTGCGGGGGGCGGGCCTGCTGGCCGGCACCCTCGGCCTGCTCACCCTCGGCCTCGTCCAGGGCCCCGACTGGGGCTGGTCCGACCCGTGGGTGATCGGCTCTTTCGCGGCCTCCCTGCTTGCTGCCGTGGGGTTCGTCGTCTCCTCGCGGGTCCATCCCTCGCCGCTCATCGACCCGGCACTGCTGAGGTCGCGGGCCTTCGTCGTCGGCAACGTCACGACGGTGATCGCCGGTGCGGGCTTCTACGCCTACCTGCTCACCCACGTGCTCTGGTTGAGCTACATCT
>JBAVCA010000159.1:0-14028 GCA_049586475.1 Nocardioides sp. | reverse complement strand
GGCCCCGTAGCGCAGTTGGTTAGCGCGCCGCCCTGTCACGGCGGAGGCCGCGGGTTCGAGTCCCGTCGGGGTCGCACACAGAACGCTCCGGATCTAACAGGTCCGGAGCGTTGTGCATTTCCGCCTGCGGTCGGGCGCGGGGGCACCCGCCCGACGCAGACCCGGCACACTGGGGTCATGCCGATCGAGCTCGACCCTGCCGCCTTCGATGAGCTGGTCGACCGCGCGCTCGACACGATCCCCGACGAGATCGCCGCGCTGGTGCACAACGTCGTGGTGCTGGTCGAGGACGAGCCGCCCGAGAGCGAGCCGGCCGACACCCTCGGCCTCTACGAGGGCATCGCGCTGACCGAGCGGACCTGGATGCCCGGAGTCGACATGCCGGACCGGATCTTCATCTTCCGCAACCCGCTGCTCGACTTCTGCGACAGCGAGCAGCAGCTTGCCGACGAGGTGCGGATCACCGTGGTCCACGAGGTCGCCCACCACTTCGGCATGGATCACGACACGTTGCACGAGCTCGGCTACGCCTGAGGCGCCGTCAGCTGCCGAGAGCGAAACCCAGGGTCACCGCAGCGAGGGCTCCGACGATGGTGGCGACGACGTACCCCACCGCGCGCAGCGTCAGGAGACGGAGCCGGACCACTTGCACCGCGAAGGCTGAGTACGTGGTCAGGCCCCCGCAGAAGCCGGTCGCCAGGACGGCCCACGCATGCCCGTCGAGGGAGCGAGCGCTGAAAACACCCAGGAGGAACGAGCCGATGACGTTCACCGCCAAGGTGCCCAGAGGCACGCGGCCGTCGAGGCGGCCGGCCAGGTAGAAACGCAGTGCCGCGCCGGGTGCAGAACCCAGCGCCACGAGCAGGACGGTCATCACGGGCCTCCGAGGTTCGCGTCGATCTCGCGCTGACGCTCGCGGCGCCCGACCAGTATCTCGGCGACGAGAACCGCCGCTACGCAGGCGACGAGCGTCGCCACCACGTAGCACGCCGCGGCAACGGCCTGGTCGTCGGCGAGCAGTGCCCGCGACTCCTCGGCGTAGGCCGACAACGTGGTGAAGCCGCCCAGGAGGCCTGGCCCGAGAGCGGTCGACCACTGAGGTGAGCGACGAACGAAGGCGACGGCCGGCAGGAGCGCGAGCAGGAACGAACCGACGATGTTGATGGCCAGGGTCGTCCAGGGGAAGCCGAGGCGTTCCGGCACCCACGCGTCGAGCAGGTAGCGGCTCGCCGCTCCCATCGCACCGCCGGCTGCGACGGCCAGCAGGAGATGGGGGGGAGGGGTCACGAGAACGAACTGTGCCGGCCCTGGGTGGCGCTGGTCGAGTCGGTGGGGGTGCCGCTCCAAGCGCGAGGCGCCTGCCCCGCGCGCTGCCGCACGAACTCCCCGAGGAACCAGGTCTGGAAGAGGCGCTGCTCGGGGCTTCGCGCAAGCGAGAGCATGCGCTCCGCCCGGCAGAACTCGTCAGTCAGCTCGAGCATCTCGATGAATCGCTCGATCCCGCCGGCCGCTTTGCGGCCCATCGTCACCTCGAGGTCGACACTGAGGCGCCCGGCCGCCACCGCGGCAGCGACCTGTTCGCTTCCGGTCCCCAGCGTGAGCGGCCGTCCCAGCGTGTCGAAGATGGCCGACAGATCTCTCGCCAGGGGGTAGTCGTCCTCGTGGGCCAGAGCCAGCAGACGCACCTCCCGACGCAGCTCGCGGAAGTGGTTCTGGAAGCCGACGTAGGCCGCCACGGGGACCTGGTTCAAGTAGAAGCACTGTGGGTCGGGGAGAGGCTCGCCGTGCAGGTCAAACCCCTCAGCGCCGGTGATCAGCGGGTCGCCGCACGGATCGTCGGAGAACTCACACGCGGGCGTGAACCACACCGACTTGCCGCGGTGCTCGATCTCGGCCCCCCAGGCCTTGGATGCCCGCGCCACGATGTTGAGGCCCCGCCCGAAGGTCAACAACGTCGCCTCGGCGTCATCGGGGTCATCGGCAACAGGCGGGCGGGGGGGATCGCTCGAGCCGTCGCGGACCTCTACCCGAGGATGCTCCTGGGTGCCGCGAACCAGCACCTGGATCGGTGGCCGGCCGTGCAGCAACGCGTTGGTGACCAGCTCGGACACCCCGACCTCGGCGCACTCGCGCAGATCGGGCCGGCCTATCCCGTCAAAAGCGCCCGCTACCCATCGCCGGGCGTCCTGCACCCCGCGCGGACCCGTGCCCAAGGACAGGGCCGGCCTGTTCAACGGCACGCTATTCTCCGAGGCTCGGGGCGAGAAGATGGACGGTGCTGAAACTGCTTGCCGTCCGGGTGGCTGCAGGGTGTTGCGCCAGCAGGAACAACCAACGACGCTGTTTCACATACCCCGCGGAGGGGGTCGCAAACCCGGTCGATGAATATTCTTCCACCAGTGGGACTGAGCTGTGACGAGGCAGACGCGGGTGTGAGTTGGGCGTGGCCACCCTGGACGCGAGATACTCATCCTGGAGCCGACCCCGCACCTTGTGCTCGCGCCGCACCGGCCCACAGCCGAACCTCAGACTAGGGAGCGCCACATGCCTGATCCTGCGACCCGCACCGCACCCTTCGACCACGCCGGGGATGCAGATCTCGGCGGCACCACTGACCGTCACCGGGTGGTGGTCATCGGCTCTGGGTTCGGCGGTCTCTTCGGCACCAAGGCGCTCAAGCGCGCCGACGTCGAGGTGACGATGATTGCCAAGACGACCCACCACTTGTTCCAGCCGCTGCTCTACCAGGTCGCGACCGGAATTCTCTCCGAAGGCGAGATCGCGCCACCTACCCGTGAGGTGCTGGCCTCGCAGAAGAACGCCAGGGTCCTGCTGGGTGAGGTGAGCGACATCGACCTCCAGGCACGCACCGTCACCTCCCAGGTCCTCGGCCGTGAGCTGGTGACGCCGTACGACTCCCTGATCGTGGCCGCCGGCGCAGGGCAGTCGTACTTCGGCAACGATCACTTCAGTGAGTTCGCACCGGGAATGAAGAGCGTCGACGACGCCCTCGAGCTGCGCGGCCGCATCTTCGGCGCTTTCGAGCTGGCCGAGCTCGGTGCCAGTCGCGGGGAGAACGTCGACCACCTGCTGACGTTCGTCGTGGTCGGCGCAGGGCCGACCGGGGTCGAGATGGCTGGTCAGATCGCTGAGCTCGCACACCGCACCCTCAAGCGCGACTTCCGTGCCATCAACACACGCACGGCCAGGGTCGTGCTGGTCGACGCCGCCTCGCAGGTGCTGCCGCCCTTCGGCGCCAAGCTCGGGGAGTGGACCAAGAACGGTCTGGAGAAGCTGGGCGTCGAGGTGATGCTCGGCGCGATGGTCACCGACGTCGATGAGCGTGGTCTCCAGGTCAAGTTCAAGAGCGGTGCGGTCGAGCGTCTCGAGGCCGTCACGAAGGTCTGGGCTGCCGGGGTGCAGGCAAGTGGATTGAGCGCGACGCTCGCCGAGCAGACCGGTGCGCCTCTCGACCGCTCGGGACGGATCGGCGTCAACCCTGACCTGACCCTCCCCGGCTATCCGGAAGTCTTCGTCGTCGGCGACATGATCGCTCTCGACAACCTTCCTGGGGTCGCGCAGGTCGCCATCCAGGGCGCCAAGTACGCCGCCAAGGAGATCGAGGGGCGGTTGAAGGACAAGCCTGCCCAGAAACCGTTCAACTACTTCGACAAGGGCTCCATGGCGACCATCAGCCGCTTCAAGGCCGTGGCAATGGTGGGCAAGGTACGGCTGACCGGCTTCATCGCCTGGCTGATGTGGCTCGCCGTCCACCTCTTCTACATCACCGGGTTCAAGAACCGGGTCACCGCCGTTCTGCACTGGTTCGTGTCGTTCCTGGGCAGGGGCCGGTCAGAGCGCACGTCGACCGAGCAGCAGATCTTCGCTCGCACCGCGCTTGCCCGCCTCGATCGAGGCGCGACCGACCTGGTCTCCGACCCCGGTGAGTACGACGCAGAAGCCGAGCAGCAGCGGCGTGCGGAGCTCGAGGCCCAGGCGATGGAGGAGGTCCGGCTCACCGACGGCGGAGCGCGGGGTCAGCGCGTCGACGCCGGCGCCTGACCCATGGTCCGCACGGCGTCCACGGCCACCTCGAAGGGTCAGCCTCGGGTGCGTAGCGCGGCGGCCTCCACCAGCGACGGTCCGTACCACGTCAGCAAGCGCCCGCTGACGAGCTCGGTCGGAGTACGGGTGAATGCCTCCGGACCGTCGGAGGCGGTGAACACGTAGGGCTCGTCCGGCAGCAGGATCACGTCGGCGCCGGCGTTGTCCAAGGTGACGAGGTCGAGGTTGGGATAACGCTCGGGACGGTCCTCGCACGCGTTGGCCCAGCCGAGTCGCTGGAGCAGGTCTGAGGTGAAGGTCCGCGGACCCACGACCATCCATGGGTCCCGCCAGATCGGGACCACCACCGTGCGGGTGACGGCGGGGACCTCACCGCACCACAGCCCGCGCACCTCGTGCAACCACGCAGGGCGGGTCCAGCCGAGCGCATCGACGAGGCGTTCGATGGAGGAGACCGCGCCGGGCACCGTCTCGATCTCAGTGACCCAGACCTGCACGCCGGCTTGCTGCAGCCGTCGTACGTCGAGCTCGCGGTTCTCCTCCTTGTTGGCGATCACGACGTCGGGGGTCAGGGCACGGATTGCGGCCAGGTCGGGGTTCTTGGTGCCGCGGACCCGGACGACGTCCAGGTCCGTCGGATGGGTGCACCAGTCGGTGGCACCGACGACCGCGTCCGGCTCGATCGAGACCAGAGCCTCGGTGAGGGACGGGACCAGGGAGACCACCCGGCGCGCCGGCCGAGAGAGCGTGACGGTGGCGCCGAGGTCGTCGATACTCACCTGCGACGCCGGGGGCAGCGCGCGGGCACGGCGGGGTCCGGAAGGCTCATCGCGACGAGTATTCCGCACGGTGGCCGGGGCCCGGCGACGTCGTCGGAGACCGGGGTGGCCAGGGGCGGCGTCCGGGCGTCACGGTCGACGCGGATGCGTCAGACGTTGCGGCGGTACTGCCCACCGACCTCGAAGAAGGCCTCGGTGACCTGGCCGAGTGAGCAGACCCGCGCCGCGTCCATCAGGACGGCGAAGACGTTCTCGTCGGTGGTGGCTGCTTCCTTGAGTCGCGCCAGGGCGGCCTCGGCCTCCTCGGCATGGGCGTCCTGGAAGGCGTGCACCCGACGCAGCTGGGACTCCTTCTCCTCCGTGGTCGCCCGGGCGAGCTCGACGTGGTCGGGGGTGCCGCCGTCGCTGTGCGGCTTGCGGAAGGTGTTGACCCCGACGATCGGGAGCGAGCCGTCGTGCTTGCGGTGCTCGTAGAGCATCGACTCGTCCTGGATCCGCCCGCGCTGGTAGCCGGTCTCCATCGCGCCAAGGACGCCACCACGCTCGTTGATCCGGTCGAACTCCTCCAGCACCTGGGCTTCGACGAGGTCGGTGAGCTCGTCGATGATGTAGGAGCCCTGGAGCGGGTTCTCGTTCATCGCCAGCCCCCACTCGCGGTTGATGATCAGCTGGATGGCCAGGGCTCGACGGACGGAGTCTTCCGAGGGCGTCGTCACGGCTTCGTCGTAGGCGTTGGTGTGCAGGGAGTTGGCGTTGTCGTAGATCGCGATCAGTGCCTGGAGCGTGGTGCGGATGTCGTTGAAGTCCATCTCCTGCGCGTGCAGGGACCGGCCGGAGGTCTGCACGTGGTACTTCAGCTTCTGCGAGCGCTAGCTCGCGCCATAGCGATCGCGCATCGCGACCGCCCAGATCCGCCGTGCGACTCGGCCGATCACGGAGTACTCGGGGTCCATGCCGTTGGAGAAGAAGAACGACAGGTTGGGAGCGAAGTCGTCGATGTCGAGGCCGCGAGCAAGGTAGGACTCGACGTAGGTGAAACCGTTGGAGAGGGTGAAGGCGAGCTGGCTGATCGGGTTCGCCCCGGCCTCGGCGATGTGGTAGCCGGAGATCGAGACGGAGTAGAAGTTGCGTACCTCCTGCTGGATGAACCACTCCTGGATGTCGGCCATCATCCTCAGCGAGAACTCAGTGGAGAACAGGCAGGTGTTCTGGCCCTGGTCCTCCTTGAGGATGTCGGCCTGCACGGTGCCGCGCACGGTCGACAGCGCAGTCGCCTCGTCGATGCCGCTCTCACGAGCCTGGTCGAGCACCGTGTTGAGGAAGAAGGCGAGCACCGTGGGCGCCGGTCCGTTGATCGTCATCGAGACCGACGTGCTGGGGGAGAGCAGGTCGAAGCCGTCGAAGAGGACCTTCATGTCCTCCAGGCTCGCGACGCTCACACCGGACGTGCCGACCTTCCCGTAGATGTCGGGACGTTCGTCGGGGTCGCGGCCGTAGAGGGTCACGGAGTCGAACGCCGTGGACAGGCGCGTCGCCTCCCCGTCGGCGGACAGCATCTTGAAGCGCCGGTTGGTGCGCGCCGGATCGCCCTCGCCGGCGAACATCCGTGCGGGGTCCTCCCCGTCCCGCTTGAACGGGAAGACCCCGGCGGTGAAGGGGAAGGAGCCCGGCAGGTTCTCCCGTCGCCAGTAGCGCACGAGCTCGCCGTGGTCGTCGTACGACGGCAGCGCGACACGGCGGATCTGGTTGCCGCTCAGCGACTCTCGCACCAGCGAGGTGCGGATCTCGCGGTCGCGCACGACCACGACGTGCTCCTCGCCGGAGTAGGACTCGACAACCGATGGCCATGCCTCGATCTGCTCGCGCACCTCCCGTGGGAGGTCCTCGCGCGCCTCCTCGAGCAGGGCATCGATCTCGTCGCGGCTGTTGAGCTCACCGGCGACCGCCTCGAGGCGCTGCAGTCGGCGCGACTGGGCGACGAGGGTGTCGGTGTGGGCGTGGTAGCCGCGCACCGTCTCGGCGATGTCGGAGAGGTAGCGAACCCGGTCTGCGGGGATGGCGGCACGCAGGTGGGACGAGGTCTTGGTCGTCACCGCAGGCAGCGCGCCAGCAGCGGTCGGGAGCCCGTGCTCGCCGAGCTGGTCGCGCAGGTGTTGGAAGAGCGCGGTGACACCGTCGTCGTTGAAGCGCGCCGCCGAGGTGCCGTAGACCGGCATGTCGCCGGGCTGCTGACCGAATGCCTCGCGGTTGCGGACCAGCTGCCGGCCCACGTCGCGCAGGGCGTCCTCGGCACCGCGTCGTTCGAACTTGTTGATCGCGACCGCGTCGGCGAAGTCGAGCATGTCGATCTTCTCCAGCTGCGAGGCGGCGCCGAACTCGGGCGTCATCACATAGAGGGAGGTGTCGACGAACGGCACGATCGCGGCATCGCCCTGGCCGATGCCCGGGGTCTCGACCACGACCAGGTCGAAGCCGGAAGCCTTGAGCACGGCGATGACGTCGTCGAGATGTTCGGGCAGCTCGTGCGCGCCGCGGGTGGCGAGACTGCGGAAGAAGATGCGGTCGCCGTCGAGCGAGTTCATCCGGATCCGGTCGCCCAGGAGCGCGCCGCCGCCTTTGCGGCGCGTGGGGTCGACTGCGAGCACGGCGATCCGGAGCTTGTCCTGCTGGTCGGTTCGGAAGCGACGTACGAGCTCGTCGGTGAGCGAGGACTTGCCGGAGCCGCCGGTGCCGGTGATGCCGAGGGTCGGGGTGGCGTGCCGCTCCGCCGCAGCCCGCAGCTCGGCGAGCACGCCGGCGTCGAGGCGGCCCTGCTCGGCAGCAGTGATCGCCCGAGCGATGGCGAACCGGTCCCCGCTGAGCACCTGCTCGGCGCTGACGGTCCCACCCTGCTCGGGGGCGAGCAGGTCGACGTCGCAGGTCGCGACCACGGAGTTGATCATGCCGACCAGGCCCATCCGTTGGCCGTCCTCGGGGGAGAAGATCGTCACGCCGCTCTCGCGCAGCCTGGTGATCTCGTCATGGACGATCACCCCGCCGCCGCCGCCCACGACCTGCACGTGGCCGGCGCCCTGGGCTCGCAGCGACTCGACGAGGTATTCGAAGTACTCGATGTGGCCGCCCTGGTAGGACGACACTGCGACGCCTTGCACGTCCTCCTCGAGAGCTGCGTCGACGACCTCGGCCACCGAGCGGTTGTGCCCGAGGTGGATCACCTCGCAGCCCTGGCTCTGGAAGATCCGGCGCATGATGTTGATCGAGGCGTCGTGGCCGTCGAAGAGGCTGGAGGCGGTGACCAGGCGGACCGGGTGGGTCGGCACGTGGAGATTGGACATGAGGCTCCCTGGTGTGGCGGCGTGCGTGGAGGGGCAAGGGCGAAGCGGAGGGCGTGCTGGAAATTTACTAGGAAGTCCTACTAAATGACAGTCGCGCTGGTGAGGCTCGCCGCCAGAGCGGCCCCCGCATAGTTGAAGCAGCCGAGCTGTTCGCGGGGGATCCGTCCACAACGCGCTCCGCCATCCCCCAGCTCAAGAGTTGCCGCGGCACGCCGACGCCGGTGTGCCGGTCCGCGGGCGTCGCGCGCTGTGCTGAACACGAGCCCGAAGCAGGATTCGGAGCCGGGCGGGATTCGGAGCCGGGCGGCCCCGGACGCCGAGGCGCGCGGGCCGGGTCAGGGGTGAGCCGTCACCCCACCGGCTGCTTGGTCCGCAGCTGGTCGACGGGGGTGCTCGCCAGGTGGGGTCGGTCGAGCTTGGCGCCCTCCACGTCGACGTCGGGAAGGATGCGGTCCAGCCAGGCCGGTAGGTACCACGCCTTTTCGCCCATCACGTACATCAAGCCGGGGATCAGCACCATGCGCACAATGAAGGCGTCGATGAGGACGGCGACCGCCAGGGCGAAGCCGAAGGACTTGATCACCGGGTCCGGCTCGAGGATAAAGGCCGCGAACACGAACGTCATGATTACCGCTGCCGCTGCGACCACGCGGGCGGAGTTGCGGAACCCGTCGACGACAGCGTCGTGCGTGGTCGCCCCGTGCACGTGCGCCTCGCGGATCCGCGAGACCAGGAAGACCTGATAGTCCATGGCCAACCCGAAAACCACGCCGATCAGGAAGATCGGCACGAAGCTCACGATGGGTTGGCCCTCGAAGATTCCGAAGGCGCCGTTCTGGAAGACCGCAACAGTGGCGCCGAGGGTGGCGAGCACGGTCAGCAGGAAGCCGAGGGTGGCGGTGAGCGGGACCAGGATCGAGCGGAAGACGATCATCAGCAAGAGAAAGGCGAGACCCACGACGACCGCGAGGTAGAGCGGCAGCGCTCCGGTGAGGCGGTCCGAGACATCGGTGGTGATCGCCGTCAGGCCGGTGATGCCGATGTCGGTGCCGGTCGCCGACTCGATGTCCGCCTCGCCCTCGCGAAGCTGATCGAGAAGTCTCTTGGTCGCCGGGTCGTCGGGACCCGAGGAGGGCAGCAGGAGGAGCTGGGTGCCTTCCGCCGGGTCGGCGGGTGCGGTCGCCGGGTCCTGCAGCTGGGCGGTGTCGATCACGGCGGACACGCCGTCCTGATCTGCTGCCCAGTCGACCATCGAGGCGAAGGCGGCCTCGCGTGCGCCAGGCGCCAGGTCGCGACCGTCGACGACGATCTGGAAGGGCGCCTCGCGCCCGGGGCCGAAGGCCTCGCCCAGCAGATCGCTGGCCTGACGCTGGGTGGTGTCGGGGGAGGCAGTGCTGTCGGTGGGGAAGGCGAGGTAGAGATCCTTCAACGGCAGCGCCAGGCCGCCAAGACCGATCACCACGAGCAGTACCGCAGCCACCGGGCGGCGGGCGATGAGCCGGGCCCAGCGCACGCCGTTGTTGAGGATGCGGTTGTCCTCCTCGCGCTTGGGCCGGTGCTTGCGCACCTGCCCGCCGAAGGCCTTCGACTTGGTCAGACCCAGGATGGCCGGCAGGAGCGTGAGTGCCACCAGGACCGCGAGAAGGACGGTGACTGCCGCCGCCAGACCCATGACGGTGAGGAATGGGATGCGGACCACGGAGAGCGCCGAGAGGGCGATGAGCACGGTGAGTCCCGCGAACACGACCGCCGAGCCCGCGGTGCCGACGGCCCGACCGACTGCTTCAGCGCGGTCGTCGGTGTGCTCGAGCTCGCTGCGGTAGCGAGCCAGGATGAACAGCGAGTAGTCGATGCCCACGGCCAGACCGATCATCGTGGCCAGCAGCGGCGCCGAGGACGAGATGTCGAAGAAGGCAGTCATGGCTGTGACCCCCGAGAGCCCGAGGGCCACGCCCCAGATCGCGGCGATGATCGGAAGCCCGGCCGCCACCAGGCTGCCGAACGTCAGTACGAGCACCAGCAGGGCCAGCCCGATGCCGATGAGCTCGGCAGCGCCTCCGGGTGTGCCGAAGTCGGCCATGCCCTGTCCGTTGGCGGCGACCTGGAGCCCGGACGCGGCGGCAACCTCCATGGCGTTGAGCACCGCGTCCTTGGATGCGGCGGTGACGTCGGTGACCGTCGCCACGTCGAAGTCGAAGGTGATCACGCCGACCCGGCCGTCCTGGGAGACCGGAGCGAAGGCGGCGGCGCCGTCAGTCGCGCTGTCGCTCGGTGGAGCGTTCGCCCCCCGGCCGCCCTGGCCCTTGTCTCGTTGTTCGAGGACCAGGACGGGGTTGACTGCGTCCTGCCCCTTCGGGGTGCCCAGCGACGTAGGGACGGCAGGCCCGGCAGCGAGGTCGTCGAGGAGCTGGGTGATCGCATCGGCGTACGGCTGCTGGTCGATACGCTGACCCTCAGGCGCCGCGACCACGACGTTGACGGTGGCCTGGTCGAAGGCGTCCTGTGCGCCCGGGAACAGCTCGGCCTGGAGGTCGGCCGCCTCCTCCGAGGGGATGCCCGGGATGGAGAAGCTGTCCGTGGTCGGCTTGGCAAACGACGCGGCGAAACCGCCCACAGCAATCATCAGCACCAGCCAGCCGGCGATGAAGATCGGCCAGCGATGGTAGGCAGTCTTGCCGAGTCGGTAGAGCAGGGTGGCCATGGAGGTCTCCTGTGGCGGTCGTGGGCGGGGAAGTCGTGCGCCGGACGTCAAGCGCCGAGCAGGGAACGTGCGGTGCGCAGGCTCTCGTCGAAGTGGAAGTCGATGGGCCGCTCGTCGCCGTCGACCAGGTATTCCTCCAGGGCGGAGTCGAACAGGGCAGCCAGCACGCTGACGGCCACCCGCGCGCGCAGTGAGATGAAGGTCGGCCCCTCACGCACACCGATGTGCTCGACGACCTGGGCGCTGATGTCGGTGTAGCACTCGTGGGCGCGTGCGATCAGCCGCGGATTGGCCAGCATGATGCGCCGGCCACGAGCGAGGGCGTCGCGTTCGGGCAGACCGGTGCGCAGCAGCGGCAGGACGAGGGAGCGCAGGTCCTGAACCAGATCGCGGTCGGGGCCCCCTGCTCGGAACGCAGCGACCGCGTCGACGTCCAGCGTCGGGAAGACGCCCAGGACGGCGTCCACCTTGCTGGGAAAGTAGTTGAACAGAGTGCGCCGCGAGACCTCAGCGGCGCTCGCCAGGTCTTCCATGGTGAAGCCGTCGAGGCCACGGTCGTCGGTGAGCGTCTGAGCGCACGCGGTGATCCGGTCGGTGGTGAGGACCCGCCGGGCCTGTGCACTCTTGGTCATCTAGTGCATTCTGCACTCTCGGCGGTCGAGTGCAAACCTGGCGGCGATGTGATGTGCCCCTCACCATCGGGCGGGCCAGGGCTGATCAGGTGGAGTGGGTCGTCCGCGCGGTTCCGGGACGCACCCGGTCGCTCCCGCTGTAGGTGACCTCGATCGTGTGCCCGCCGGCTGGCCGACGGAATCGGGCACTGGCCCGGCCACCTGCGACCGTAACTTCCTTGGTCCCGGTGTCGACCCGGACCACGGCAGTGCCGCCGGGGTCGTCGACACCCTGTGCGACGACGCCGAGCGCGACCTTGATCCGACCCCTCACGGTGCTGGTCACGAGCGTCAGGGTCGGCGTGCTTCGGACCGGCTCGGGGAGGTCGACGCGCTGGGTGACCGGCTGGTAGCCATCTGCACTCAAGGTGACGACCGCCGAGACCAGGTGGCCCAGATCGGTGTCGGTGAGCAGGCGCTGCGCCTTCGTGGCCTTGCGGATGGGCATGCCGTCGCGCAGCCAGGTATACGTCGCGGTAGCCGTGGCCGGCTCGTAGCTGCCCGGATTGAGGATCAACCTCGAGCCAGGACTCGGTTCGCCGGCGATCGTGAAGGCGGAGGTGATCGTGACCTTGCGAGGGCCTGCAGTGCCGACGGCCGCGCCCGCGGCTCGCCGGATGTCATCAAGACGTTCGTAGAGAAAGCGACCGGGGCAGGCGGTGTCGTTGGTGTCGCGGTGGCCGTCGATGACGGGGAGGGTGACTGCGCGGTTGCGCGAGAACTTGTCGCTGCCCTCGCTCACGACCGTGACAGTGCCCTGCGGGTCGCGCCCGTAACGCGCCAGCTTCCACGCCGCTACCGCTGCCACCGCCGAGACGACCTCCCCGCTCGGTGCGACCTGTTCGAAGTTGCCGATCACCGAGACGCCGGCCGAGGTGTTGTTGAAGCCCAACGTGTGCGCCCCGCGCACGGCCTTGGCGATCCCGCCGGCCCGTCCTTCCCAGGTCCGACCGAAGCGATCGACCAAGAAGTTGTAGCCGAGGTCGGACCAGCCGAGCGTCTGGGTGTGGTAGTAGTACATGCCCCGGATCAGGGCGGGGGTCTCCTCGCGCGTGTAGTCGTTGGCACTGACCGTGTGGTGCACGTGGATCTGCTGGATCGTCTCGATGTAGCGCGGGTTCGGGTCCCGCATCCTCTCGTTGGCGCTCCAGTCGACCCGGGTCAGGATCGCTGGCCGGGTCGCCTCGCCGCTTCGAGAACGTCGCTTCATCATCGGAGATCGAGATCGGGAGGTGGTGGCGCGGCGACCCTCGAGGCTGCGGTCGCGGGCTGCGGCGTCCGAACGGATCAGCGACATCGTCACGGTCGCCGGGCGGCGCCCGGACACCCGCACCTGGACTCCGTCCGCTCGGCCGACCCACAGGGGCTGGGTGGCGTGACGCAGGGCCGCCTCGTCGCCTGCGTCGGGGCGATCGTCGAGAGTCGGTAACGGTCGCCACGCCGTCCAGGCGGTGCCTCTCGCGTGGCGTACCTCGAGGCTCGGCGTGGGTGCGTGGGCAGGCCAGGAGAAGCCGATGAGGGAGAAACGGTCGGCCCGCAGGGGGTCGCTGGTCCAGGGGCCTGCGGCGCCTGAGGGCGATGCGCGCACGGCGAGCTCGACCTCGGCGAGGCGGATTCCGGTGGCCTCGGTGGCACGAAGCACGATCCGCGATCGGGGGTCCTGAGGGGCGGCGAACGCCACTCGCGGTACGCCGACCGTGGCGACCGTCCCGGCGGCCACGGCCGCACCGCCAGCGCGCAGCAGGTCGCGGCGTCGTGGTCCAGGCGCTGCCGAATTCTCGGTGGTCACGCTGCGCACTCCTGTCACTCGGTCAACTCCTCACCCAGAGTGTGCGCTGAAAATGCGGTTGAGGCCTGCACATCGGTGAAACTCACGCGTGGCGTGTGTGCTGGCGCCATGAGGCGTCCCGTCATCGCGGCCCGCGATTCCACCGGTGATCGCTCTCGCGCTCACGGGGGCGCCGGGTTGCGCGCCCGATGTCGTGGAGCTCCGCGCGGCGGGCCCTGCCGTAGCGTGAGGTCGTGACCCCTCCGACGACCTCCGCACCGACCCTGGCCGAGAAGCTGCTCGACGCCCAGGTCGGCTACCACCTCGAGCGGCTGACCGGCGGAGAGTCGGCGGGCACCGTGAGGGAGCTGGCCGAAGCGCTCTTCGAGGCCTCAGCGCAGCACCAGATCGCAGATCTCGTCGACGTCGAAGCGGTCAAGACCATCGTGGCTCGCGCTCTGTCCCAGGTGCCCGGAAGCGCTGCGGTCAGCGGCTTCATCGAGCTCGCCGTCACCACGGCGTACGACGGTCCGGCTGAGCCGCGTCCGCTGGCCGAAGTGGTGGACCGCGAGCAGGTCGTGGTGCTTCTCGACCGGGTGCTGGCCCTGAGCCCAGTGCTCGAACGCGCTCTGGAGAGCCTCATCGACTCGCCGCTGGTCGGTACGGCGGCGTCCCGCTTCATGGGCCGCATCGTGGGTGAGGTGGTGCA
>JBAVCA010000158.1:0-8617 GCA_049586475.1 Nocardioides sp. | reverse complement strand
CGAGATGCTGCAGGTGGTGGTGATCTCCGGGGTCGGCTTCGCCCTCGGCTGGGATCCTGAGGCGAACGTGCTCGCGTTCCTGCTCGCCGTCGTGCTCGGCACGGCAGCCTTCGCCGCGCTCGGCCTGCTGGTAGCCGGGTCGCTGCGCGCCGAGGCCACCCTCGCCGCTGCCAACTTGATCTACCTGCTGCTCCTCGCAGGCGGCGCTGTGGTGCTACCGACGTCGGCCTACGGCTCGTTCGGGGAGGTGGTGTCGTTCCTGCCGTCGGGTGCCCTCGGCGATGCCATGCGGACGGCCCTGAGCGACGCCGCAGTGGCCTGGCGTGACCTGGTGGTCCTGGCCGCGTGGGCGGTCGTCGGCACCGTTGCGACGGCACGGACGTTCACGTGGGAGTGAATCGGCGCACGAACCGAGGAACGAGTCCACGGATCGACGTGGCGCGCCACGTGCGCGGCCTCGGGTGGGCCAGCCTCGTGGCCAACGTCGGCATCGTGGTGACCGGCGGCGCCGTGCGGTTGACCGGGTCCGGCCTCGGCTGCCCCACCTGGCCGCGCTGCACCGACGAGTCCTTCCGTCCCCACGGTGAGCTCGACCTGCACCAGGCAATCGAGTTCGGCAACCGGATGCTCACCTTTGTGCTCACCGCAATCGCGGTGGCAACGTTCGTGGCCGCCGTGCAGAGCGGACGCCCACACCTGAAACGGCTCGCGCTGGTCCTCGGGCTCGGCATCCCGGCGCAGGCCGTGATCGGCGGCATCACCGTCCTGACCGGATTGAACCCCTGGATCGTCGGGTTCCACCTCCTCGTCTCCATGGCGATGGTCGGCGTCGCAGTGCTGTTCCTGCGCCGGATCGATCACCCCCGCGCCGTCTGGGTACGCGGCGGGCCGCTGCCCGCCCTGGCGTGGTCGCTGCTCGCCTCGGCATGGCTGGTGCTGGGCATCGGCGTCGTGGTCACCGGTGCCGGACCCCACGCGGGCGATCTGGACACGCCCCGCAACGGCCTCGACACGGTCGAGATCAGCCAGCTGCACGCCGACGCGGTCTTCCTCTTCATCGGCCTGACGCTCTGCACCCTCTTCGCCGTCTGGGCCGCGGGTGGGCGGGGTACGGCGTTCCGCGCGGTCGTCGTGCTCCTCGCGGTGCAGGCCTCGCAGAGCACCATCGGCTTCGTCCAGTACTTCACCGGGCTGCCGGAGATCCTGGTCGGCTTCCACATGCTCGGTGCCGGTCTCATCTCGGCGGCCGTGACGTGGGTGGTGCTGGAGATCGTCCTGCCCGCCAGGCAGGACGAGGGCGAGGGGCGCGCCGCCGCTTCCGGGTCAGTCTCCGGCGCGCGCAGTTGATCCTGGCTGCCGCCGGCGGGTGCACTGCCGGCTCAGGCTCGGAGGCTCTCCAGCCAGTCGTCGAATGCCCGGACGAATTGCTCATGGCTGGCCACCATGGCGACCGTGTCGTGGGGAACCCGTAGGACGTGGTCGCCGGGCACCACCACCTGGGTGCCGGGCAGGGCTGCCAGCACGTCCCGGCTCAGGTACGGGTCCTCCGACCCGATCATGACGAGCTGCGGCGCGGGGTAGGACAGCAGCGGCGCAGCCGCCTCGCGCTCGGTGAGCAGCGGGGTGAGCCACACGCCGCTGCACCCGCGCGCGGCGGCTCGGCCGGCAGCCAGGGTCCCGAGCGACTTGCCGACCACCAGGACCCGTCCGGCGTACCCGTCAAGTGCGGCGTCGAGCTGCTCGCCCACCCAGTTGATCTCGTCGAGGACATCGAGGCTGCCGCGCACCGGCGCCTCCCACCAGACCTGGCGAACGTCCCACCCGCGATCCAAGGCGACCTCGGCTGCGAAGAACAGCAGTGGGCTGTCCACCGTGTACTGCCTGCCGGGGAGAATCACGCACCGCCCGATCGCAGCCCCCGACGTGGCGAGGTCGACGTACCGGGTCGGGTGCGGGGTCATGCCGAGCTCAGAAGAGCAACGGGTCCAGCGCCACGGCGACGAACAGCAGCGAGAGGTACAGGTTGCTGTGGTGGAACAGCCGCATCGGCTGGATCACGCTGAGGTCCTCGGTGCCGCGCGCCCGGCCCCACATCCGGTGTGCCTCGAGCAGGAACACCGCGCCGAGCACCGCGGCCGCGACCGGATAGACCGGTCCGGTGCCGGCGACCGGCCAGAGCAGCAGCGACGTGGCGACCATCACCCAGGCGTACAGGACGATCTGGCGGCCGACCTCCCGGGCGTTCTTGACCACGGGAAGCATCGGGACGTCGACGTTGGCGTAGTCCTCGCGGTAGCGCAGCGCCAGCGCCCAGGTGTGCGGCGGAGTCCAGAAGAACACGACCATGAAGAGCACGATCGGCACCCAGGACAGCTCGTTGGTCACCGCTGTCCAACCGATCAGGGCAGGAAAGCATCCCGCGAGCCCTCCCCAGACGATGTTCTGGGTGGTACGGCGCTTGAGCAGCATCGTGTAGCCGAAGACGTAAAAGGCATTCGCACCCAGCGACAGCCCTGCGGAGAGTGGATTGACGAACACCGCCAGCACGACGGTCGAGACCACGGCGAGGACGGTGGCGAACACCAGGGCGGCGAGTGGCGTGACCATGTGGCGCGGCAGCGCCCGGCGCCGGGTGCGGCGCATCTGCTCGTCGATGTCGCGGTCGTAGACGCAGTTGTAGGCCGACGCCGATCCGGCCGAGAGCGTGCCGCCGATGACGGTCGCCACCACCAGCCCGAGAGGCGGGACGCCGCGCGCCGCGAAGAACATCACCGGCACCGTGGTGAGGAGCAGCAGCTCGATCACGCGTGGCTTCGTCAGGCCGACATAGGCCGCGACGACGTCCCTCAGCCCGGGGCCCTCCGCGAGCGTCTCCGGCGCGTCGTGAGGTCCCGGCAGCGCGGAACGCGATTCGCCGACGTACGTCAACAGTCGTCCTCTGCTCGGTCTCGGATCGGGGCACTGTGTCCTGCCGTCAGCCTAGGTGACGCTGCCGCGCCCTCACCCGCCGAGGCGGTGTAAGTCTATCGCTCGACGTGAGTAGGCTCGGTATCGCCCGAGGACAACGCATCAGCGCTCCGGACGGAGCCTGCGAAGGAGCACCGTGAGTACCCCCACCTCCCTGGACTGGACCGAGCTCGACCGCAAGGCCGTGGACACCGCGCGCGTGTTGGCGATGGACGCGGTCCAAGAGGTCGGCAACGGTCACCCCGGCACCGCGATGAGCCTGGCACCCGTGGCCTACCTGCTCTTCCAGAAGATCATGCGCCACGATCCTGCGGACCCGGAGTGGGCAGCCAGGGATCGCTTCGTGCTGTCGTGCGGTCACTCGAGCATCACTCTCTACACCCAGCTCTTCCTCGGTGGCTTCGGCCTCGAGCTGGACGACCTCAAGGCGCTGCGCACCTGGGGCTCCAAGACTCCGGGCCACCCGGAGCTCGGGCATACCGCCGGAGTCGAGGTCACCACGGGTCCGCTCGGTCAGGGCGTGGCCAATGCCGTCGGGATGGCGATGTCGGCGCGACGCATCCACGGCCTGCTCGACCCCGACGCTGCGCCCGGCGAGGGCCTCTTCGACCACCACGTCTACGCCCTGTGCTCCGACGGCGACCTCCAGGAGGGGGTGAGCAGCGAGGCCAGCTCGATCGCCGGCACCCAGAAGCTGGGCAACCTGACGGTCATCTACGACCGCAACCGCATCTCGATCGAGGGCGACACCGACATCGCCTTCACCGAGGACGTGGCGGCTCGCTACGAGGCCTACGGCTGGCACGTGCAGACCGTCGACTGGACCAACGACGGCTCGGAGTACGTCGAGGATGTCCCTGCCCTCCACGACGCCGTCCGAGCCGCCGGCGAGGTCACCGACAGACCGTCGATGATCGTGCTCGACACGGTCATCGCGTGGCCCGCTCCCAACGCACAAGGCACCGAGGCAGCCCATGGAAGCGCCCTGGGCGACGACGAGGTCGCCGCGACAAAGGAGATCCTCGGTTGGAATCCCGACGCCACCTTCGAGGTGCCCGAGGACGTCCTTGAACACACCCGTTCGCTGCGCGAGCGCGGTGCCGAGTGGGGCGCCGCGTGGGACGAGCAGTACGCCACCTGGGCCGCGGCTCACCCCGAGTCCGAGAGCCTGCTCCGCCGGCTGAAGTCTCGGTCCCTGCCCGACGGGCTCCGCGAGGCGCTCCCGAGCTTTGAGGCCGACGCCAAGGGTGTCGCCACCAGGTCGGCGTCCGGCAAGGTCATCAACGCTGTGGCCGCGCTCATGCCCGAGCTCTGGGGAGGCTCCGCCGACCTGGCCGGGTCCAACAACACCACCATCACCGAGGCACCGTCGTTCGCACCGGCGAATCGCTCCACCGATCAGTGGAGCGCCGACCCCTACCAGGGCCGGGTGCTGCACTTCGGCATCCGTGAGCACGGCATGGGCGCAATCATGAACGGCATCGCTGCCGATCGCCTGACTCGCGTCTTCGGCGGCACGTTCCTCACCTTCTCCGACTACATGCGCGGCGCGGTCCGGGTGGCTGCGCTCAGCCGACTGCCTGTCACCTACGTGTGGACCCATGACTCCATCGGCCTCGGCGAGGACGGTCCCACCCACCAACCGGTCGAGCACCTCGCCGCTCTGCGCGCCATGCCGGGGCTCGACGTCGTCCGTCCCGCTGACGCGAACGAGACCGCCGCCGTGTGGGCCACGATCCTCGCCCACACCGACCGTCCCACCGCCCTCGCGCTCACCCGGCAGAACGTCCCGGTCTTCCCGCGCGGGGCCGAGGGCTACGCGGGCCTCGACGACGTCGCCAAGGGTGGTTACGTCCTCCTCGACGCCGAGGGCGGCAACCCGGACGTCGTCCTGATGGGCACCGGCTCCGAGGTCCAGCTGGCCGTACGGGCGCGCGATCTTCTCGCTGCCGATGGCATCGCCGCCCGGGTGGTCTCGCTCCCGTGCCTCGAGTGGTTCGAGGAGCAGGACCAGGCCTACCGTGACAGCGTCCTGCCGCCGATGATCAAGGCTCGCGTCTCGGTCGAGGCCGGCGTCAAGCAGGGCTGGCGCGAGTACGTCGGCGACCAGGGCCGCATCGTCTCGATCGATCACTACGGAGCCTCGGCCGACTACGCGCGCCTCTACGACGAGTTCGGCATCACCGCCGAGGCAGTCGCCACGGCTGCCCGCGACAGCATGGCCGCCGGGGCCTGAACGAGCCGCTGCCCACTCAGTACCCATCACCTCTCGACCCTCAGGAGATCTCATGACTGATCGGCTCAAGGCGCTCGCTGACGCAGGCGTCTCCATCTGGCTCGACGACCTGTCCCGGGAGCGGATCGAGTCCGGCAACCTCGCCGAGCTCGTGCGGGACAGCTCGGTCGTCGGCGTGACGACGAACCCGACGATCTTCGCCGGTGCCATCGCCGACGGCGAGCGCTACGACGAGCAGGTGCGAGAGCTGGTCGCCGAGGGCAAGGGCGTCGACGAGGTGATCTTCGCGCTGACCACCGAGGACGTGCGCAACGCCTGCGACATCCTCGCGCCGGTCGCCGAGGCCACCCGCCACGACGGCCGGGTCTCCATCGAGGTCGAGCCCGACCTCGCCCACGACACCGAGGCCACGATCGCCTCGGCCCAGGCCCTGTGGGCTGCTGTCGACCGTTCCAACGTCCTGATCAAGATCCCGGCCACGCAGGCGGGGCTCGCTGCCATCACCGCGGTCGTCGCCCAGGGCATCAGCGTCAACGTCACGCTCATCTTCTCCCTCGAGCGCTACCGGATGGTGATGGACGCCTACCTCGCCGGGCTGGAGCAGGCGCGCGACTCCGGCCTCGACCTCTCGCGGATCCGGTCGGTCGCCTCCTTCTTCGTGTCGCGGGTCGACTCCGAGGTCGACAAGCGCCTCGAGGCCATCGGCACCGATGACGCCCTCGCGCTGCGCGGCAAGGCTGCCGTTGCCAACGCCCGCCTGGCCTACGCAGCCTTCACCGACGTCGTCGCGTCGGACCGCTGGCAGGGCTTGGCCGAGGCCGGCGCCAACCCGCAGCGACCGCTGTGGGCCTCCACCGGCGTGAAGAATCCGGACTACCCCGACACGCTCTACGTGACCGACCTCGTCGTGAGCGACACCGTCAACACCATGCCGGAGAAGACCATGCAGGCCTTCGCCGACCACGGTGAGGTCGAGGGAGACACCGTCAGCGGCCATCGCTCCTCGGCGCAGTCGATCCTCGACCAGCTCGTCGTCGCCGGCATCGACTGGGACGACGTGATGATCGTGCTCGAGGAGGAAGGCGTGGAGAAGTTCATCGCCTCCTGGCACGAGCTCGTCGAGACCGTGCGCGGCCAGATGGACAAGCAGTCCTGATGACCCCTTCCCCGGTCGATCCGACGACGACCCCGGCCTGGGGCCGGCTCGCGGATCTGGCCGAGGTGCTCGAGCCCGACCTGCGCGGGTGGTTCGCCGACGACGCCACCCGCGTCGAGCGGCTCAGCTTCACTGCGGCCGACCTGCACGTCGACCTGTCCAAGGCTCTTGTGGTCGACGACGTCATCGCCGCGCTGCTCTCGCTCGCGGACGAGGTCGGGCTGGCCGATCGTCGGGAGGCGATGTTCGCCGGCGAGCACATCAACGTCACCGAGGATCGTGCCGTGCTCCACACGGCGCTCAGGGCCCCCAGCGGTGCCTCCATCGAGGTCGACGGTCAGGACGTGTCGGGCGACGTCCACGAGACCCTCGCCCGGATCTACGCCTTCGCCGACAGCGTCCGCACCGGGGAGTGGCTCGGGTTCACCGGCCAGCGCATCCGTACCGTGGTCAACATCGGTATCGGCGGCTCGGACCTCGGACCCGTCATGGCCTACGAGGCGCTCGCTCCGTACCGCCACCCCGACCTGGAGTGCCGGTTCATCAGCAACATCGATCCGACCGACGCTGCCACCACTCTGGCCGGGCTGGACCCTGAGACCACGCTGTTCATCGTGGCCAGCAAGACGTTCGGCACGCTCGAGACGCTGACCAACGCCCGGTTGTGTCGCTCCTGGTTGCTCGAAGGCCTGCGTGCCGCCGGCGTGCTCGGCGCGGACGACGACGACGCAGCCGTGGTCCGGCACTTTGCGGCGGTCTCGACCGCCCTCGACAAGGTGGCCGACTTCGGGATCGACCCGGCCAACGCCTTCGGCTTCTGGGACTGGGTCGGGGGCCGTTACTCCCTTGACTCCGCCATCGGTACTGCACTGGTCGTCGCCGTCGGAGCCGACCGCTTCGCTGAGTTCCTCGACGGCATGCATGCGATGGACGAGCACTTCCGCACGGTCGAGGCCTCCCGCAACGTGCCGGTCCTGATGGGGCTGCTCAACATCTGGTACACCAACTTCCTCGGCGCTCAGTCTCATGCCGTGCTCCCCTACGCCCAGCTGCTGCACCGCTTCCCGGCCTACCTGCAACAGCTGACGATGGAGTCCAACGGCAAGAGTGTGCGCTGGGACGGCTCACCCGTCACCTATGGCACCGGGGAGGTCTTCTGGGGAGAGCCAGGTACCAACGGGCAGCACGCTTTCTACCAGCTGCTCCACCAGGGCACCCAGCTCGTGCCGGCCGATTTCATCGCGGTGGCCAACCCGGCCTATCCGCTGCGTGACGCCGATGCTGATGCCGACGTGCACGAGCTCTTCCTGGCCAACTTCTTCGCCCAGACCCGAGCTCTGGCCTTCGGCAAGACGGCCGAGGAGGTCCGCGCCGAGAGCCCCGATGAGGCCGCCCAGGAGGTCGTCGCTGCGCGGGTCTTCGAGGGCAACAACCCGACCACGTCGATCATGGCCCCCGACCTGAGCCCCTCGGTCCTCGGGCAGCTGATCGCGCTCTACGAGCACATCACCTTCGTCCAGGGCGTGGTGTGGGGCATCGACAGCTTCGACCAGTGGGGTGTCGAGCTCGGCAAGGAGCTCGCCCAGCAGATCAGCCCGGCCGTGCGCGGGGACACCGAGGCGGGCGCCGATCAGGATGCCTCGACCCGTGCGCTGATCGACTACTACCATCGACACCGACGCTGAGTGCTGCCGACCGACCTGACAGAGTGACCGCGCGATGACTGACTCTCGGATCGAAGTCCACCCCGATGCCCCCACGCTCGCCACCGCGGTGGCCGGTGAGCTCATCGCGCGCCTGGAGGCCGCCCAGGCCTCGGGGCACGTGCCCCAGATCGCTCTCACCGGCGGCACGATCGCCGACGCGATCCACCGCGAGGTGGCTCGCCTCTCCCCAGGCAGCGAGGTCGACTGGGCACGCGTGTCGGTGTGGTTCGGCGACGAGCGTTTTGTGGCGCCCGACTCCCCCGACCGCAACGCCGTCCAGGCCCGCGAGGCCTTCCTCGATGCCGTGGGAGCCGTCGAGGTGCATGAGATGCCCTCCAGCGCCGACGAGCCCGACGTGACAGCCGGTGCTGCGGCGTACGGTGCCAGCCTGCGGGAGCACGGTGCCGGCCAGTTCGACGTCCTGATGCTCGGGATCGGTCCCGACGGCCACGTCGCCTCGTTGTTTCCCGGGCACGCCGCCCTCGACGTCGCCGATGCCTCCGTCGTGGGCGTCCTGGAGTCGCCCAAGCCGCCCCCGAGCGCATCAGCCTC
>JBAVCA010000157.1:0-4624 GCA_049586475.1 Nocardioides sp. | reverse complement strand
GTCGGGGACGGCGAAGAGCATCGTGCCTCGGCGCCAGTTGTCGTAGAAGTGGTTGTCGCTCACGGTGTTGCTGTTGCCGCCAGCCAACCACAAGCCGGTGCCCACCGGTGCGGCGATGAACGGCTCGACGTCCGAGGTCTTCACGAAGGGGTTGAAGTTGTTGTCGTAGAAGTTGTTCTTCGAGATCGTGTTGCCGCGCTGCGGAAATCCCGGGTGGCCGGCTGCAGTGAACACGTCGCTGGTGAAGCCGAGCGCGTTGTCGTAGAAGTTGTTGCGCGTGACCAAGGTGGCGTGGCTGTTGGTGCCCGAGAACCCGCTGGCGTTGTGATGGCTGTCGCAGCTTCGAACGACCTGGCTGTAGCGCCAGGTCGGATAGAACTTCTTGTAGCGATCGGCAGTCGAGGCCGCGCCGGAGCCCGGGTAGAGGCCTGAGTCGCCGTGGCCGGCTGCGTCGCAGTTCTGCATGACCCCGTGGTCGGCGGTGAACGTGAGCACACCGTAGGCGCCGGCGTAGAAGACCTTGAACCGGTCGAGCAGGTAGCCATCGGTCTCGAGGATGTAGATGTCGTGCTCACGGGCGTGGCGGATCGTCATGTTGCGCAGGACGAACCCGTCGGCGCGGTCGACGAAGACGCCGACGTCCTTCTTGTGCCCGGCAGCCGAGGGGCCGCCGTTGCCGGCGGAGGCGGCACCGGCTTCGATGATGACGTCATCGGCACTGACCCCGGAGCCCTCGAGCTGGAGGTTGCACCGGATGCACTTGCCTACGTTCGGGATGCCGTGGCGGTCGGTCCTCGGCTTGTCCGGGGAGGGTGCGGTGTCGAGGCCGCGACCGATGACGGCGACCAGGTTGGCGTCGTTGGGGCAGTTGAGCTGAGCGTCGTGCGAGAGGGCGCCGGGGTCACCCTTGTCGGACTCCATGTGGTACTTGGCGCACGACGGATCGTCGGTGGGCTGGCGTCGGGAGTACGCCTCACGATAGAGGCCGGGCATCACGACGACCCGGTCGTTGTTGCCCGAAGCGGTCACGGCCGCTTGGATCTGGTTGAAGTCGCAGAGCTTGAAGAGGCGACGGTTGATCTTGATCAGCTGCCGGCCCTTCTTCGCACTCAAGCTCTTGTGGACCGTGGGACGAATGTTGTAGCCATCAGTGCGGGCGCTACGAACTGCGCGCTGGAGCCGCGCCATCGAGTTCGCCTGGCAGACCACGCGCGTCTCGCCCGCCGGCTTGGCAGCCAGGGCCGAACGAAGCGAGCGTGCCTTCGGCACGGCTCCACCAGCGCACGGCCTGATGCTGCAGTCGGCCTTCGGGTTGGGCCAGTACGCCGGGCGCTCGACGTGCGCCTGGGCTCCAGGCGCGGGGATGAACAGCAGCGCCAGGAAGACGGCTGCAGCTGTCAGGCTGACGGTGACGATGCGGCGCATGGGGGTGCCTCTCGCGGGGGTGCCCTGCTGCGGGCGCGGATGATTGGCTAACGACAGCGACGGTGTGAGGTTACACACAGTAAGACGAGGCCTTAGGTGACGGGCTCCAGCCACAGGCATCTGCGATGACCACAGGCCTCGGTTGTGGGTGCACAGGCCGGAGACCCCTACTGCGCTCCCGTTCTCCGACGAACACTGAAGGAACCCGCGTTTCCCATCGTCTCGTCCAGGAGCTCTCCATGACCAGCCCCCGAGTTGCCATCGTCGGTGCCGGTCCCGCCGGCATCTACGCCGCCGACTTCCTCACCCAGGAGCACCCGGGCATCCGCGTCGATCTCCTCGAGCGGCTGCCTGCGCCGTACGGACTTGTTCGCTACGGCGTGGCGCCTGACCACCCGCGCATCAAGGCGATCGTCAAGGCGCTGCGGCGGGTGCTGAGCCGTGACCGGATCCGATTTCTGGGCAACGTCGAGTACGGCACCGATCTCAAGCTCGTCGACCTGCAACGTTGCTACGACGCGGTGATCTTCTCGACCGGCGCCTCGGTCGATCGTCCGCTCGACATCCCCGGTGTCGACCTTCCGGGCAGTCATGGCGCCGCTGACTTCGTCTCCTGGTACGCCGGGCACCCGGACGCGCCGCCGACGTGGCCGCTCGAAGCTCGAGAGGTAGCGGTCATCGGGGCCGGCAACGTGGCACTGGATGTGGCCAGGATGCTCGCCAAGCCGGCGGAGGAGCAGCTGGCCACCGAGATCGCCGACAACGTCCACCGAGGACTCGCGCTCAATCAGGCCACCGACATCCACGTCTTCGCCCGTCGCGGTCCGGCGCAGATCAAGTTCACGCCGATGGAGCTGCGCGAGCTGTCGCACTCACCGGAGGTGGACGTGATCGTGCACCCGGAGGGGTTCGAGATCGACGAGGCCAGCCAGGCCGCGATCAGCGGCAACAAGGGGGTGCGCCTGGTGGTCGATACCCTGCTCAAGCACGTGGAAGCCGAGCCGACCGGCGCCTCGCGTCGAATCCACATCCACCTCTGCCAGGCCCCGGTCGAGGTGCTCGGCGCCACGCGGGTGGAGGGCCTGCGCACCGAGGTCACCGAGCTGCAAGGCGATGGCAGCGTTCGCGGCACCGGCGAATACGTCGACACCCCGGTGCAGGCGGTCTATCGCGCGGTCGGTTACCTGCCGAGCCAGCTCGCCGACCTGCCCTACGACCACGTGGCCGGCGCGGTGCCCCATGATGCCGGCCGTGTCGTCGACCTGGACGGGGCTGCAGTTCCGGGCGTCTACGTCACCGGCTGGATCAAGCGCGGGCCGGTCGGCCTGATCGGGCACACCAAGTCGGACGCCGCCGAGACGATCGCCAGCCTGCTGGCCGATCTCGAGGCTCGATCAAGCGCCGGCACGCTGGGTGCGCCGGAGGAGTCCGACCCCGATGCGCTGCTCGACCACCTCCTCGAGCGCGGGATCGCGGTCACCACGTGGGAGGGCTGGGAACGGCTCGACGCGCACGAGATCGCGCTCGGGGAGGCCGCCGGACGGGAACGGATCAAAGTCGTGCCCCGCGGCGACATGCTGCGCATCACCCGCGGCCCCTGACCCCGTTCACGGGGCTCTGCTCAGGCGTCGGGACGACGGGGCGTGCGTGCGGCGGTCAGGACCTGGCGGGCTTTGACGATGCGATAGACGAAGAGCGCCACCCCGGTGATGACCCCGGCGTCATCGACGAACCCCAGGGGCCCGAGCACCACTTCGGGCAGCACGTCGATCGGAGTGGCCACATAGCCCAGTGCCACGAACATCGCCACCACCCCGCGCGGCGGCACCTGGAAGCGCCACATCACGTAGCCGATGACGAGGGCACCGAGGAGCACGAGCGCCCCGAGGACGACGAGGACGGTGAGGAGCAGATCGCTGAGGTCCATGCGGCGATTGTGACCCCAGCCAGGTGCGAGGCTGTGGGGGTGCCCCCTGTGTCCCGGATCGTGCTGTCGCGGCTGCCGGGCGAGCGGGTTCGGGTGGTCGATGGTGAAACCGTGCACGAGCTCCCGCTGGGCGACCTACCACCACTCGTGGAGAAGCTGGAAGGCCGTCCCGGTGGTCGTCCCCGCTGGGTGTGGGACGACACCGCACGCTGGTACCCAGCCCTCCTCGCCGCAGGCGTTCGCGTCGAGCGGGCTCATGACCTCCGCCTGTGCCACCACCTGCTGAGGCGCGCTCCTGAGGTAGACCCGAGCCTGCTCGAGGGCGAGGAGTCGGCGCACTGGGACCGCCTCGGTCCCTCGACTCCGAGGCCGCCGACCTTGTTCTCCCTCGACGACGCCGAGCACCTGAGGGCCGACCTGGAGCACGATCGCCAGCTTGCCGCGCTCGCCGCGTCGCCCGAGGCGACCCGCCTCTCGGTGCTCCTCGCGGCGGAGTCGTCCGGTGCCCTGGTGGCCGCCGAGATGACGCATGCCGGGGTGCCGTGGCGGGCGGAGGTCCATGAGCGTCTCCTCACCGACCTCCTGGGACGACGTCCCCCCCGCGGCTCGCGTCCTCACCTCCTCGAGGCGCTGGCTGACGAGGTCCGCTCGGCTTTCTCCACCCCCGCCCTCAACCCCGACTCGCGTCCCGAGCTCCTGGCGGCCCTGCGTCGGGCCGACCTCGACGTCCGAGACACACGGGCCTCGTCGTTGCGCGCGCTCGAGCACCCGGGCATCGCCCCGCTCCTGCGCTACAAGGAGCTGGCTCACCTCTTCCACACCAACGGTTGGGCGTGGATCGAGGCGTGGGTGAGCGGCAACAGGTTTCGGCCGTCCTACCAACCCGCGGGCTCCTCGACCGGTCGGTGGTCGTCCAGTGGTGGCGGGGCGCTCTCGTTCCCGCTGCAGGTGCGCCCGGCAGCCGTCGCCGATGACGGATGGGTCCTGGTCGTGGCAGACGTGGCACAGCTCGAGCCGCGGGTACTCGCCGGGATGAGCGGCGACCGCGCCCTGGCCCAAGCAGCCCGGGGGACCGACCTCTATCAAGGGATGGTCGACGGCGGGGCTGTGGTGAGTCGCAACGAGGCCAAGCTGGGGCTGCTGGGGGCGATGTACGGAGCCACCAGTGGCGAGAGCGGCCGGATGGTGGCTGGGCTCAGCCGCCGTTACCCGGAGGCGTTCGGCCTCGTCGAGGAAGCCGCACGAGCCGGCGAGCGCGGGCAGGTCGTCCGC
>JBAVCA010000156.1:0-6826 GCA_049586475.1 Nocardioides sp. | reverse complement strand
GAGCGGGAAGCACTGGAAGACCACCCTCACCGCGAACGCGACCGCCAACCTGGCCCGCAACCTGTGGTCGTACATGATCATCTTCTGCGGCCACTTCCCTGACGGAGCCCTGCACTTCACCGAGGAGGAGCTCGAGGACGAGACCCGCGCCGAGTGGTACCTGCGCCAGATCCTGGGCACCGCCAACTTCGAGGGCAGCAGGCTGCTCCACATCATGGCCGGCAGCCTCGGCTACCAGATCGAGCACCACCTGTTCCCGGACCTGCCGAGCAACCGCTACCCCGAGATCTCGGTGCGGGTCCGTGCGCTCTGCGAGAAGTACGACATCCCGTACACGACCGGGCCCCTGCACCGGCAGTACGGCCAGGTGCTGCGCAACATCACCAAGCTGTCGCTGCCCAACCGGTTCACCAGCGACAACAAGCCACCCACCGGCAAGGACGTCACCGTCGAGCACGGTCGCCGCGCCGAGGAGGAGCTCCAGCAGCGCCGGTTGGAGCTCGGCGGCTGGTCACGCTCTGCCTCATGAGTCTCTTCGCCTGGCCCGAGGGCGTCCTGGCCAAGTCCAAGGTCACCCAGTGCGCGCTCTCGCGCGTCTGCGGTGGCTGCGGACGGCCGCTGGGGCGTCCGATCGCCTTCGTCGGTGCCGACGACGAAGTCGGTCGTAACGCTTTCCATGCCCCGCCGCTGCACACCACCTGTGCCGAGGACGTACGACGTGCTCTCGATCCGGCCTGGCAGGTCGTGCTCACCGGGGGTTTCGAGTTCGTCCGCCCCGGCAAGGACGACGCGGACCCGCGCCCGACGTTCCAGCCGAACTCGCTGCTCTGAGGTCTCCTCAGCTCTCGCAGCCTCGACGCACCTCGGCAACGCACCGGTCCGTGCCGTCACCGCCGCGAGCCACGTCCCGCCCGCTGCCACCGTCGAGCGTGTCGTCCGAGGTCGAACCGATCAGGAGGTCGTCTCCGTACCGGGCCTGCATCGTGGCGCCTCCGCGGTCGGCGGGGCGACAGCTGCGTGCTCGCACGAACCGCAGGACGTCGTCGCCGGAGGAGTCCGTCAGTCGCGCCTGACAACCCACGGCGCGCAGCACGTTGTCGTCGTTGCCGGCCTCGAGGGTGATCTCGGAGAAGTTCTCCGCG
This sequence comes from Nocardioides sp., assembly GCA_049586475.1. GTDB lineage: Bacteria > Actinomycetota > Actinomycetes > Propionibacteriales > Nocardioidaceae > Nocardioides. The sequence continues at coordinate 5,684 of JBAVCA010000156.1, read as the reverse complement.
GCGATGTTCTCGAAACCCAGGAAGACGGCGTCGACCGTCCCGTCGATCGAGTACGAGTGATGGCGCGTGGAGCCGAAGACCGACCGAAGTGCCCGCTTGCCTGGGCGGACCAGGGTGATGGCGTCGCGTCCACGTCCGGCAAAGAGGTACTCCGACGGGTCCGCCTGACCGGGCAACAGCCTCAAGGTGTCGTTCCCCGGGCCGAGGTCGACCGAAAGGGGTCTCCCGGTCCGAGGGTGCGTCTCCCCGGTCAGGTCGAGGAGGTCAGCCCCCGGGCCTCCGCTGAAGACGAGGCTCGACCACGTCGAACCACCGAGCCGGTAGTGCTCGAGGTCGGTGATGGCGGCGCTTGCCCCGCCGGTTGACCCGCCGGTCGACCCGCCGGTCGACCCGCCGGTGCTGATTCGCTGCAAGGGGACGTCGATGGTCCAGGGTGCGACCACGCGAGCGACGACGTCCAGGGTGTCGGTGCCCGAACCCCCGGAGAGCATCGTCGCGTCGGTGACCGCATGGATGCGGAGGCTGTCGCGACCGTCGCCGCCGTCAACGTAGGTCGAGCCGCCGCTCACGCAGATGACATCGGCACCCCCGCGAGCGTCGACGTCGGAGCCGTTGCTGATGATCACGTCTCGACCCTCGGTGCCCACCACCGTGGCGCGCGTCGGTGCGCCGACCATGGTGGCCGGCTCGCCCTGGCAGCGTCCCGGCGTCACCTGTGCCGGGGTCGGGCCGGCGCCGACGGCGAGCGAGGTGACGATGACCGCCAGCACAAGTAGGCGCATGGCTTCTCCGACGTAGGCGACTGGTCTGTGCAGCATGCTCCTCGGTCGAGGGTTGCGCCAGAGCCCGCGCTCAGAAACCTGTCGTGCAGTGCGGCGTCGGGCCGCCGTCGACCAGGGTCGACCACCGGTCGACGGCGTCCTGAGCACCCCCGAGGCGCCCCGCGGCTCGCAGTGTCGCGGTGTCCACCCCGCCGAGGTAGAGCGCGCCCAGGGTCTCGGCGGTGAGCAGGACGTCGGCAGCGGCCTCGGTGCCGGTGACCTTCGCCCGGCCGTCGGTGACCTCGATGCGCCACCGGCCGGAGGTCAGTCCCAGCGGGTCGTCGATCCCGATCGTGACGGCGCCGTCGGCATACCAGGGGCGGGCCTCGAGAGCGGCGACCACATCGAGCACCCGGAGCCACAGCATGTCGTCGACCTTCGTCGTCCTGACGCAGCGCGGGTCGACGAGCGCCCACTCGAGCGGGTCGACCAGCGGCGCCCGGCCCCACCGGATCCGTTCGGTCAGGTCGATGCCGGCCAGGAACTCCCAGAGCGCCAGGTAGCCGGTCGGGGTGGCTGCGGTGACGTCGCCGACGTCCACGGTGGGCCGGCCGTCCTGCTTGCCCTGGTGGGTCCAAGACGCGTAGCCGTCGGGCTGTCCGGAGGCGTCGAGGTGCAGCACGAAACGGACCTTGCGGTTGGGCGCGCCCTGCTCCCAGTCGAAGAGGCCGGTCACGGCTGGCTCGTAGAAGGCCGGCCAGTCGAGTGCGCCCCGGGCGCGCCGGACCCGCTCAACCTGGATGGTGCGGAGCGAGGGCCAGACCTCACCCGGTTCGACGAGCTCGAGCGAGCCTGGGTCGTCGAAGGGACGAAGGGCGAAGCGTGAGGTGACGTCGACCTCGACCGCGCGCAGGCGGGTCGCGGGCCCGAAGCCGAACCGGCCGTAGATCCCGCCCTCGGTGACGGTGAGCGCGGCCAGGGCGAGCCCGCGCTGCGCGGCAGCGGTGAGGTCGCGGTGCATCAGGGAGCGAAGCAGTCCTCGGCGCCGGTGGGCGGGGCTGACGGTGACGTCGGTGATCATGTGCAGCGGCAGGGTGCGCTCCCCGCCGACGTTGAGCCCGCCACCGGTCCAGCTCGCGAACGTCGCTACCGGCAAGGTGGGCGAGGCGATCGCGGTGTGCTGGGGCCAGAAGCCGAGGAGTCGGACCCCGTCTGCGCGGGAGCCCGCCAGCCAGACCGATCGGTGCTCGTCGGTGAGCCGGCCCTCGTGGAACCCGCGCGACAATGCCTCGCCCCACCCGTGCAGCAGGTCGCGGTCGGCTCCCTCGGTGTCGTGGGTGCTGGCTTCGAGGGTGCGGAAGACCAGGCCGGGATGATCCGACGCGCTGGAGAGGTCGTTGCTGCTCACGGCGGACCAACCTACGCCGTTTGTCGGCCTCGGCACGAGTAGGTTTGTGGCCATGGCGAAGACTCCTGCTGCCGAGGTGCAGGCCGGCGACCGCAGGGTGCGGGTCTCGAGTCCCGATCGGGTGATCTACGAGGCCACGGAGCGCACTCCCGCGGTGACCAAGCTGATGGTGGCCGAGTACTTCGCGAGCGTCGACGACGGACTGATGCGGGCGCTGCGCGACCGACCGACCGCGCTGGAGCGTTGGACGTCCGGGGTGCGGCCGGGGATGACCCTGGCAACCGGACCCCAGGACAAGAACGCTGATGCCTTCTACCAGAAGCGCGTGCCCCGAGGTGCTCCCGACTATCTCGAGACGGTGGGGATCACCTTCCCCAGCGGGCGTCCTGCTGACGAGATCTGTCCCACCGAGATCGCCGTCCCGGTCTGGTGCGCTCACATGGGCACCCTGACGTTCCACCCCTGGCCCGTGCGCCGTGGCGACGTCGACCATCCAGACGAGCTGCGGATCGACCTCGACCCGCAACCAGGCACGACCTTCACCGACGCGGTGCGGGTGGCGGGGGTCGCCGACGAGCTGCTGCGTGAGCTCGGCCTGGTCGGCTTCGCGAAGACCTCCGGCAACCGCGGCGTGCACGTCTACGTGCGGATCGAGGCCCTGTGGGAGTTCGCCGAGGTGCGCCACGCCGCGATCGGGTTCGGACGCGAGCTGGAGAAGCGCGACGCTCAGGTGACCACCGCGTGGTGGAAGGAAGAGCGCGGCGAACGGATCTTCGTCGACTTCAACCAGAACTGCCGCGACCGCACGATCGCGTCGGCCTACTCCTTGCGACCGCTCCTCGGTGCTCCGGTCTCCACCCCGATGACGTGGTCGGAGCTGGCCGAGGTGACCGACCCGTCGCAGTACCACCTCTTCTCGGTGCCCGATCGGCTGGCCGACGGCGATCCGTGGGCCGGCATCGACGACACCCACTACTCGCTGCAGCCGCTGCTCGACCTGTGGACCGAGCAGGTCGATGCCGGTCACGGTGAGCTCAACTTCCCGCCCGACCATCCCAAGATGCCTGGCGAGCCGCCCCGGGTGCAGCCGAGCAAGAAGGTCGCCGAGCACTGGGACGACGAGGGCAACCGGCTCGACCCGCGAGTCGGATAGCCTCGCGGGCGTGATCAGGCTTCTCATCGTCACCGGCTCCGGTCGCAGTGGCACCAGCTCCGTGGCAGGGACGCTGAAGCGTTTCGGCTTCCACATCCCGCAGCCCGAGGTAGCGCCCGACGACAACAACCCGCGCGGCTACTACGAGCCGTTGTGGGTGGCCGACTTCCACAAGTACTGGCTCAACGCGCTGCCCGTGCGCACGATCGACACCAGGCCCACTGCCGGCGAGCTGGCGATGGCCGACGTGACCCCCGAACGCGAGGAAGAGCTGCGCTCCTGGCTGGCTGACGAGCTGGCGTCGCACGACGACGGATCGGTGGTGGTGGTCAAGGAGACCCGCGCCTACTGGGTCTACCCGCTGTGGCAGCGCGTGGCCGCTGCGACCGGCGCAGAGGTCGCCAGCCTCACCATGCTGCGTCACCCCACGCAGGTGGTGCGCTCGCGTGACTCCGCCTACCTGGCCGAGAAGAGCGACGAGGTGCGCAAGCGGCGCGAGGTCGCCAACGTCGCCGCGTGGATGAACTCGATCTTCGTCACCGAGCGGGCCACCCGGGACAATCCGCGCACGTTCGTGCCCTACTACGACCTCCTCGGCGACTGGCGCGCGGCGATGACCCGGGCGTGTGCCCAGGTCGGCGTCGACCCCGGCGACCTGAGCGCCCCCCACGAGGTCGACGACTTCCTCACCCCCTCGCTCAACCGCTCCTCGGACAGCTGGGACGGGCTCGAGATCCCTGCCGACCTGCGTGAGCAGGCCGAGGCGACCTGGGCCGCCGCGATGGTCCTGGTGGAGGACCCGTACGACGAGGCCGCGATGGCCGACCTCGATCGGCTCTCGGCGGCCTATGCGGCGTACTACGGAGTGGCTGCGTCGATCGCGAACGACGAGACCGCAATGCATGTCGTCCGCACCCGCAACGACTTCGAGGGTCGACTGCGCGAGAAGACCAAGCGCGTGGAGCGCCAGCGCGCCCGGATCGAGGAGCTGGAGGCCCTGCTCGAGCAGCGTGCCGGGCGGGGTGCGAAGGCCAGGTTGCGCGCTCTGCTGGGTCGCTAGGCCCGCGAGCTCCGGGACGCGGGTCAGGGAGCGCTGAGCTCCCACGGTGCCGCGACCGGGAAGTAGTCGCCGAAGAACGCGTGGAGCACCTCCTCGAGGCGCTCGGCGCGTAGGGCGTGGTCGTGGTGGTCGGCGATGCACAGGTAGTCCTGGTCGCGGTCGAGCAGCCCGCGCAAGCGGCGCTCCAGGTCGGCGTTGCTGATGTCGACGTAGGCCAGGTCGGCTCTGGAGGGTACGGCGGTCCCGGTCAGCAGGCCGTAGTGCTGAGCGAGCGAGCTGGTCAACGACACGTCGGTCTCGCTGCGAAATGGCGCCCGGGCCGTGGCTGCAAGTGCCGCGGGAAAGCGAGCCTCGATCGCCTCGAGCACCGAGACGCGGAGAGGGTGCGGCGTGTGCTGGGTGGTGCGACACAGCACGGCGCCGAACTCCCGGCTCAGCAGCTCGCGGTTGTTCCAGGCTGCCTTGAGGAAGGGAGGTGCCGAGGGGTCATCACCGAGCCCGACGGTGACCGGGGACAGGGAGACAGCCGCGATTCCCGAGCTGCTGAAGAAGTCCTCCGGCCGGAGCGGTCGAGCGAGCATCACGTCGTCGTTGAGGTAGATGAAGTGCTCGGCGAGTCCCTCGACACGGTGCAGGGCGGTCTCGATGGCGTGCGAGTTGAACGTGGGCAGGGCCTCGGGCGGCAGGATGTCGCGGTGGTCGACGAGGGTGACCCGTGGATGGTCTGCGTCGAGCCAGTCGGGTTTCTGACCGGCCGTCACCAGGTGGATGCGTCGGACCCAGGGGGCGAACAGGTCGAGGCTTCGCAGCGCATAGCGCAGCTCGCCGTGATCGACGAAGCGGGCGCGGCCGCTGGCCTCGGGGCGGCGCGCGTCGCTGGTGCTCTCGGCGAGCGCAGACAACCGGGCCTGTCGCGATGCGTCCCACTCGGGGTCGGTGCCGTCGACCCAGGTGATCACCACGTCGATCGGGAAGCGGCACTCGGTGACCGTGGGAGGCACCATCACGGACAGCGTCGGCACCTCGACGCCGTCGACCAGAGTGGTGACCGCAGTGGCGCGCGTCGCCGTGCTCAGCCGCTCGAGATAGGGGTTGGGACGGGGCGCGACCAGCTCGTCGGTGGGGCCGGACTCCCAGAACTGCACTTCGACGCCGCACCCCTGACCCAGCAGGCTGGCCCTGCCCTCGACCAGGGGCCACGGCTCGAGATACAGCGTGGAGGTCATCCCGTGGCGTAGGTCGGCAGCAAGCGCCGGCACGGTGCCACGCCGCTCGTGCCAGCCGTGCAGCGCCGGGTCGCGC
>JBAVCA010000155.1:0-4183 GCA_049586475.1 Nocardioides sp. | reverse complement strand
TCGGAGGCGTAGAGCTTGGCCTTGGACGCTGCGGTGCCGAAGGGTTCACCACGATCGATGAGGTCGGCGCAGCGCCACACGAGCAGACGTGCGGCGTCGGCGTCGAGGGAGATGTCGGCGATCATGTCCTGGACGAGCTGGAAGCCGGCGATCGGACGACCGAACTGGGTGCGGCTGGTGGCGTACTCGACCGAGGTCTCCAGGCAGCCCTGCACGATGCCGACGCAGCCGGCGCCGACGGCGAGGCGACCCTTGTCGAGGGTGCTCATGGCGATCTTGAAGCCCTTGCCGACTCCCTCGGGTCCGCCGAGGACGGCGGACGCCGGCACCCGGACGTCGGAGAGGAACAGCTCGGCGGTGGCTTGTCCGCGTAGCCCGAGCTTGCCCTTGATCTCGCGGGCCTCGAAGCCGGGGGAGTCGGTGGGCACCAGGAATGCCGTGACGCCACGCGGGCCGTCGTCGCTGGTGCGGGCGAAGATGAGCGCGACGTCGGCCCAGGTGCCGTTGGTGATGAAGAGCTTCTGGCCGTTGAGGACGTAGTCGTCGCCGTCCCTCTTGGCGCTCGACGTCAGGTTTCCGGCGTCGGAGCCCGTGTCGGGCTCGGTGAGGCCGAAGCAGCCGAGCTTGCTGGCGACCGAGAGCTGAGGCAGCCATTCCTGCTTCTGCTCCTCGTTGCCGAAGAACAAGATGGACTTGCCCACCAGGCCGCTGCTCACCGAGACGATGCCGCGCAGGGCGGAGTCGGCTCGTCCGAGCTCCTCCATCGCGAGCGCGTAGGTGACGTAGTCGCCGCCGAGGCCGCCGTACTCCTCGGGGATGGTGAGCCCGAAGAAGCCGATCTCGGCCATCTTCGGCACGATGGCGAGGTCGACTGCCTCGTCGCGGTCCCACTGGGTGCGATAGGGGACGGCCTCGCGATCGAGGAACTCGCGGGCGAGGCTCCGGAAAGCCTCCTGATCGTCGCTGAGCGACAGGTCCATGACTACTCCCTGCTGGTCGGTCGAGGTGAGGTGGCAGCGAGGCCGGCGGCCAGGAGCGGCTCCACGGCCTCCCCGACGCGGTCGAAGCCTTCGCCGAGCGTCTGCCCGGCGACGAAGCGGTGGTGGATCCCCTCGAGGATGACGGCGATCTTCAGGTAGGCAAGACCGAGGTGGAAGGACAGGTCAGGAAGGTCGCGACCGCTCGCTGTGGCGTAACGCTCGAGCTGGGCATCTTCGTCGGGGTAGCCGGGGGCGGAGCTGGCGTCGGCCACGGCGCTCCCGCCGACCAGGGTGCCCAGCTTGTCGTAGACCAGCAGGAGTGCCACGTCGGTGAGCGGGTCGCCGATCGTGGCCATCTCCCAGTCGACGACGGCCTGCACCGGCCGCTGGGCGCCGGGCAGGGTGAGCAGGTTGTCGAGGCGGTAGTCGCCGTGCACGATGCCGGACGACGCGGCGTCTCGGCCGGCATCGCCGACAGGGACCGTGGCAGCGAGGCGGGTGAGCAGGGTCTGAGCGTCAGGCAGGGAACGGGTGGCCGAGCCCTCGAGCTGGTGTCCCCAACGTCGTACCTGCCGGGCGAGGAACCCAGCGGGGCGCCCGAACTCACCGAGGCCGACGGCCAGAGGATCCACGGAATGGAGCCGCGCCAGGACGTCGACCATGGCGCCAGCGAGCTCGGCAGTGGCGTCGGGACCTAGCTCGATGAGCTGCTCGGCGGATCGGTAGGCGGTGCCCGCGACCTTCGACATCACGTAGAACTGCGCACCGAGGACCTCGACCTCACCGCAGTAGGCATGCATCACCGGCACCGGGACGTCGGTGTCAGCCAGGGCCGACATGGCAGTGAACTCGCGGCTCATGTCGTGAGCCGTGGCCTGGACGTGGCCCAACGGTGGGCGGCGCACGATCCATGACGAGGTGCCGTCAGTGACTTCGTAGGTCAGGTTGGACTTGCCTCCGGCGATCAGCGAGCCGACCAGGTCGCCGACGATCTCGCCGGGACGGACGCCGTCGTACCAGCGGTGGAATGCGTCGAGGTCGAGGCCGGGCAGGCTCATCACAGGCTCTTGACGTAGGCGTCGACCTTGGACTGCAGCCGGCGCATCCCGCCGAGCCAGCGGTCGGTGTCGGCCGCGCGGGCGGCGTAGTAGCCGGCTACCTCGGGGTGCGGCAGGACCAGGAAGCGGTCGTCGTCGAGCGAGGCCACCCACGCCTCGGCGACCTGCTCGGGGGTCAGGGCCTCGTCGTGGGAGAGCAGGTCCTTGAGTGGACCGGCCTGCTCGAGCATCGCGGTCCGCACCCCTTGCGGGCAGATCGCCTGGACGGCGACCCCGCGGTCGCCGTAGGTCATCGAGAGCCACTCGGCGAACCCGACCGCAGCGTGCTTGGTCACCGAGTAGGGCGCCGCGCCGATCATCGTGAGCAACCCGGCTGCCGAGGCAGTGACGACGAAGCGCCCGCCCTCATCGCCGGCGGCGGTGCGCTCGACCCAGACCGGGGTGAGCAGGCGCGCGGCGCGCACGTGGCTCATCACGTTGGTCTCGACCATGGCCGACCAGTCGTCGTCGGAGGCTTGGAGGCTGTCGGGCTGGGTGCGGTCGATGCCGGCGTTGGCACAGTAGATGTCGAGGGAGGCGCCGACGCTGTCGAGGTGGGCGGTTGCGGCCTCGATCAGGTGAGCAACCCCATCGGCAGACGAGCAGTCACCGGCGACGGCATGCGCGCCGATCTCGGCGGCCGTGGCCTCGACCATCTCGGTCTGCAGGTCGTTGACGACGACCCGCGCGCCCTCGGCCACGAGCCTGGCCGCGAGCGCCCTGCCGATCCCACCTCCGGCGCCGGTGACCACCGCACCCTTGCCCTCGAGCTTGACGTGCCCCATCAGCTGCTTCCTCTCAATGTGGGGTCGAGTCGGCGTGTTTAGTCGCCGACTCGGCGCAAGTTTTGGGTCGAGTCGGCGTGTTTAGTCGCCGACTCGACATCACACGCCGCCCGTCAGGCTGACGCCGCCGTCGACGACGATGGTGTGGCCGGTGATCCACGAAGACTCGTCGGAGAGCAGGAACGCCACCAGGCTGCCGATGTCGTCAGGTTCGCCGAGCCGCTTGAGCGGATAGCCCGCAGCGGCTTCCTCCTCGCGCCCGGAGTAGAGCGCCTCGGCGAACTTCGTCTTGACCACCGCAGGTGCCACTGCGTTGACCCGGATCTTCGGGCCGAGCTCCTCGGCGAGGGTCTCGGTCAAGCTGATCAGCGCCGCCTTGCTGGCGCCGTACATGGAGATGTACGGCGCCGGGCGCACGCCCGACAGCGAGGAGACGTTGACCACCGCGCCGCCGTGCTCGTGCATCCAGGCGCGGTAGGCCTCCTGGGTGAAGCCGAGCGCCGCGACGACGTTGACGTCCATGATCTTGCGCGCGGCGTCGAGGTCGAGCTCCATAAGCGGGCCGAACGCCGGATTGATCCCGGTGTTGTTGACCAGGAGGTCGAGGCTGCCGAAGGCCTCGATCGCGGCTGCCACGACATCGGCGCGGTGGGCGGCGTCGCCGGCGTTGCCGGGGACCCCGAGGGCGTGGTCGGCCCCGCCCAGTGACTCCACCGCCTCGGCGAGGCCGTCGGGCTTCCGGGCGGTGATCACCACCCGGGCACCCTCCGCGACCAGGCGCTCGGCGACGGCGAGCCCGATGCCCCTACTGGCGCCGGTGATGACGGCGACCTTGCCGTCCAGTCCTCGCAGGCTCACCGGCGTCAGCTCCGGTCGAGCGGGTCGATGACCTCGTGGTCGCCGAGGGTGGCGTCGAGCACCTTCAGGTGGCGCCCGGCGTCTCCGAAGAGGTGGTCGAGCACCGTGAGGTGCGCCATGTACATGCCCACGCTGTACTCGGCGGTCATCCCGATCCCGCCGTGCAGCTGGATCGCCTCCTGACCGACGTGACGCCCACCGCGGCTGACCTGCAGGCCGGCACGGGCGGCCGCGTCGGCGACCTGGGCGGGCTTGCCTGCCGCGACGACCATCGTCGCCCAGTCGACCAGGCTGTGGGTGAGCTCCTGGGAGGTGTACATGTCCGCGGCGCGGAACGTGAGCGCCTGGAAGTTGTTGAGGGTGACCCCGAACTGCTTGCGGCTCTTGAGGTACTCGGTGGTCGCCTTCAGCAACGTCTGCATCGCCCCGAGCGACTGGTTGGCCGCCATGATCCGGGTGATGT
>JBAVCA010000154.1:0-2511 GCA_049586475.1 Nocardioides sp. | reverse complement strand
ACGTAGAGGAAGTCCGGAAAGGACACGTGGGTGCTGGCCAGGACCACGGGTCCCGAACGAGGGAGGTGCTCGACCCCAGCCGCTCGCACCGTCAGGTCGATCGAGGCGAACGCCACCTTGCCGGCGGCGATCGCAGCGAGGTAGACCGGCTCTCGCAGCCGCGACAGCATCAGCGGACGGCCGACGTCATGAGAAGGGCGGTCGGTGGTCGCGGGTCAACGAACGACGCCCCGCCCATCGCCAGACCCGAGCTGCCCGGTCGCGGTCCTCGTCGGTCACCAGGTTGCCCATCCAGCGCAGCGCAAGGGTCATCATCAGGTCCGAGCGCATCCCGACAGGTCCGAGCACGGGTAGCAAGCGGGGCACCGTCACCAGACCGGCGAGGCGACGGGCGATCGAGAACGACTCACCGTAGTGATCTCGCAGCAGTGCCGGCCACGACGAGCCGAGCTGACCGTGCGCGCCGCGCTCGACCATCATCTCCACCAGGAGCCTGCCGGTCTCGAGGCCGTAGTCGATGCCCTCTCCGTTGAGCGGGTTGACGCAGCCGGCAGCGTCGCCGATCAGGGCCCAGTTGGGCCCGGCCACGTTGCTCACCGCCCCGCCCATCGGGAGCAGCGCGGAGGCCGGCGCCCGCAGGGCGCCCGAGAGCGCGAACTCCTCGCGCCGCTCGTCGGTGTAGTAGCTCATCAGCGGCTTGATCGAGATGTTCGCCGGACGCTTTGCCGTGGCCAGGGTGCCGACGCCGATGTTGACCTCCCCGGTGCCGAGCGGGAAGATCCAGCCGTAGCCCGACAGGATCTCTCCGTCCTCGCCGCGCAGCTCGAGGTGGGAGCTGATCCAGGGGTCATCAGAGCGTTCGGAGGAGATGTAGGCACGTCCGGCAACCCCGTAGACAGTGTCGCGGTGCCACTCGCGCCCCAGCATCTTCCCGAGCGGGGAGCGCACCCCGTCGGCCACGACCAGGCGCTGGCAGGCGATCTCGAAGGTCTCGTCCCCCTGCTTGAACACCACCGCTGCCACCCGGTCGTCGGCACGGCGCACGTCGACGGCCCGGGCACCGTCGATGGCCACCGCGCCGCTCTTGATCGCTGTGGTGCGCAGGTGGTCGTCGAGCTCGGTGCGAGCGACGGCGCTCCCCCACTCGGGCAGGTTGCCGCCGGGCCAGGGCAGGTGCAGGGTCTGGCCGAACCCGTGGGCGCGGAGGCCCTGGTTGACGGTGTGCGTGCGGAGCCAGTCCTCGAGCCCGAGCTCGGCGAGCTCACCCACCGCACGCGGGGTCAAGCCGTCGCCACACGTCTTGTCGCGCGGGAACACCGCCGCGTCGGCGAGAACGACGTCCAGCCCGGCACGGCCGGCCCAGGCGGCCGCAGCAGAGCCGGCCGGCCCGGCCCCGACGACCAGGACGTCGGTGCTGGCTGGGCGCGTCGTCATGCCCTCATTCTCGCAGTCCCTCCCAGCACCGGAGGGTGAGGGTCCGCCGAGTCGGCGACTAAACACGCCGACTCGACCCCCACCCGACGGGATCCCTCTCGGATGGCAGAAGCCCCCGCCCCCCGTGAGGGGGACGAGGGCTCCGCTCGATCAGACGAGCGTCAGCTCTGGTAGGAACCGAAGTCGAAGTCGTCCAGGGCTACTGCTTGACCCGAGGCGTTGCCGAACTCGTAGTCGTAGCTGTCGTAGCCGGTCACGGAGTACGCCGCGGCGCGGGCCTCCTCGGTCGGCTCGACCCGGATGTTGCGGTAGCGCTCCAGGCCGGTGCCGGCCGGGATGAGCTTTCCGATGATCACGTTCTCCTTCAGGCCACGCAGGCTGTCGGAGCGACCGTGGATCGCCGCGTCGGTGAGCACTCGGGTGGTCTCCTGGAAGGAGGCCGCCGAGAGCCACGACTCGGTGGCGAGCGAGGCCTTCGTGATCCCCATCAGGACCGGTCGACCCGAGGCGGGCTTGGTGCCCTCGGAGACCACCCGACGGTTCTCCTCCTCGAACTTCGTGCGGTCGACGAGGTCGGAGGGCAGCAGGTTGGTGTCCCCGGACTCGATGACGGTGACGCGACGCAGCATCTGGCGCACGATGATCTCGATGTGCTTGTCGTGGATCGACACGCCCTGCGAGCGGTAGACGCTCTGGACCTCGTCCACCAGGTGCTCCTGTGCCTTGCGCACACCCAGGATCCGCAGGACGTCCTGCGGGTCGGGCGTACCGACGATCAGGGGCTGACCGACCTCGATGTGCTCTCCGTCGGAGACGAGCAGGCGCGAGCGCTTCGAGACCGGGTACTCCTGGACCTCGGAGCCGTCATCGGGGGTGACGAGGACCTTGCGGGCCTTGTCGGAGTCCTCGATCTCGACGCGACCAGCGGCCTCGGCGATCGGCGTACGACCCTTGGGCGAGCGGGCCTCGAAGAGCTCCACCACTCGGGGCAGACCCTGGGTGATGTCGTCGGCCGAAGCCACACCACCGGTGTGGAACGTACGCATGGTCAGCTGCGTGCCGGGCTCACCGATGGAC
>JBAVCA010000153.1:0-1503 GCA_049586475.1 Nocardioides sp. | reverse complement strand
GACCGGGACCGCTGCCGCGCGCGACGCGCGAGGCGCCAGGCGCTGAAGGTCGGCGCGAGACCCGGGCAGCCGGGGACCGCGGGTCAGGAGGGCGGGGTACAGCGGGCACGCGGCCATCCTCCCCCGGGTCAGGCCGCGATCACGACACGAAACGCGGGAAAGCGCTCGCTCCTGCATACCGGGCGGCTTCGCCGAGCGACTCCTCGATCCGGAGCAGCTGGTTGTACTTCGCCACGCGCTCGGATCTGGCCGGAGCCCCGGTCTTGATCTGACCGCAGTTGGTGGCCACCGCCAGGTCGGCAATGGTGGTGTCCTCGGTCTCGCCGGAACGGTGGCTCATCATGCAGCGGTAGCCGCTGCGGTGGGCAAGGTCGACGGAGTCGAGTGTCTCGGTGAGCGAGCCGATCTGGTTGACCTTCACCAGCAGTGCGTTGGCCTGGCCGCCGGTGATGCCGCGTTGCAGGCGCTCGACGTTCGTCACGAACAGGTCATCACCCACGAGCTGGGTCTTGTTGCCCAGCTGGTCGGTGAGGGACTTCCAGCCGTCCCAGTCGTCCTCGTCCAGTGCATCCTCGATGCTGATGATCGGGTAAGCCGCCACCAGATCTGCGTAGTAGGCGATCATGGCATCGGCCGACTTCGAAGCGCCCTCGAAGGCGTAGGTCTGGTCGGTGCAGAACTCGCTGGCGGCGACGTCCAGCGCGAGCGCGACATCGCGGCCGAGCGTCAGCCCGACCGACTCGACCGCTTCGGCGATCAGGTCGAGAGCCGCACGGTTGGAGTCGAGGTTGGGCGCGAAGCCTCCCTCGTCGCCCAGCCCGGTGCTCAGGCCCTTCTGCTTCAGCACCGACTTCAGAGCGTGGTAGACCTCGGTGCCCTGACGCAGCGCCTCACCGAAGGTCGGCGCTCCGATCGGAGCGATCATGAACTCCTGGATGTCGACGTTGGAGTCGGCGTGCGAGCCGCCGTTGAGGATGTTCATCATCGGGACGGGCAGCACGTGCGCGTTGGGGCCCCCCACGTAGCGGTACAGCGGCAGTCCGGCTGAGTCGGCCGCGGCGCGGGCCACCGCCAGCGAGGCACCGAGGATCGCGTTGGCACCCAGGTTGGCCTTGTTCGGGGTCGCATCGAGATCGAGCATCGTCTGGTCGACGAGCCGCTGGTCGTCGGCGTCCATGCCCGCCAGGGCCGGCCCGATGGTCGAGATGACGGCTTCCACGGCCTTGCCGACGCCCTTGCCGAGGTAACGGTCGCCGCCGTCTCGCAGCTCGACGGCTTCGAACGCGCCGGTCGAGGCACCGCTCGGCACCATCGCGCGGGCGAACGTCCCGTCGTCGAGGAGTACCTCGACCTCGACAGTGGGATTGCCGCGCGAGTCGAGGATCTCGCGCGCTCCGACGGCTTCGATGGCTGCCACGTCAGTTGCTCCTGTTCGGTCATCATGCCTCCGACGAGGCTGGACCCGCCCAGCGTAGAGGAAGTCGCGCCCGCCGGCGTTCACGC
>JBAVCA010000152.1:0-3197 GCA_049586475.1 Nocardioides sp. | reverse complement strand
GCGCCGCACGGTCTCGGTCGTGGCGGTTGCGGCGGCCGGCGTCCTGACGGTCGGACTCGTGCAGGCCACCCTGTCGAACGACCCGAGCGACGTGCAGCCGGCCCCCGCACCCTCGTCCCCGACGCCGTCGCCTCCCGTCGAGCCGTTGCGTATTGATGGCGACGCCTTCGCGACACGGTTCAACAAGATTGTGGCGCGAGTGCCCGACTGGTCCATCGACAACATCCAACAGATATTCACCACCGAACCGTGCGCAGGGGACTGGACGTCGGCAGCCGGGGGAGCCGGGGGCGGGAACTTCGACGTCCGAACCAACGGCGAACCCGGTCAGGTATGGCACGACGTGATCGGATTCCCGACGACCGCTTACGCGTCGGCCGCGGTCGACCGACTCGTCGAGAACCTCGCGTGCACGGACGTCGCATGGCGGACCCAGCCGATCGCCCAGACGGGCGCCGTGTTGGCCTCCTCGACTCAGGGGCTGATATGGATCCATCAGCACCGCAACGAACTCAGCACTCTCAACGCCGTCACGGATGACGGCCCGCCACCGCTGGCCATCCAAGTAGAGATCGCCGACCTCATGTCGTCGTACCTGCAGCAACGCCGTGACTAGCAAGCGAGCCACAGCGCGGGCCGACAAGGGGAGGCACTCACCACGGCATGACCGAACGCTATGCGGCTTGTGCGGGCGCTTGTATCGAGGTCTGCGCTACCCAGCCTGATGGCTGCGTTTACCGGTGCTCGGAGAAAGTTTCGGCAGAATGCAACCGAATCCACCCTCTCGTGAGTCGTCCTTCTAGAGGCGAAGGGAGGTGCCGCGTGAGCGACATCGAGATCCAGGAGTTGTACGCCGCGTCGTACCGGCGCCTGCTCGGGCAGCTCATCGGCGTGACGGGCAGCGTGGCAGAGGCGGAGGACGTGGTCCAGGAGGCGTTCGTGCGTGGGCTCGACCGTCCCCGGCGGCTGCTCGGCGCCGACAACCCGGAAGCCTGGCTCCGCACGGTCGCGGTCAACCTCGCTCGCAGCCGTTGGCGGCGGGCGCAGCGCCTCGTCGGCCTCGCTCCGAGGCTCGTCGAGGAGCCAAGCTTTGTTGACGCTGGTGACAACGTTGAGCTGCTTGAGGCGCTCCGCAGCCTTCCGGCCGCCCAGCGCGAGGTGATCGCGCTGCACCACCTAGCGGACCTGACGGTGGATCAGGTGGCCGACACCCTCGGCCTGCCGACCGGGACGGTCAAGGCCCGACTCTCCCGGGGTCGGGCCGCCCTGTTCACGCTGCTCGTCAAGGAGGCACCCCATGTCTGAGTTCACGCCCCTGCGCGAGGCCGTCGACACGCTCGCCAGCCGTACCCCGTCGCCGAACTTCGGCGAGCTCCAGCGCCGGGCGACCCGTCGGCGCCGTCGACGCGTCGTCATGGTCGCAGCCGCCACCGTCGCGGTGATCGCTGTGGGCGGAGGCCTGGCCGCCGGCACCCTCGGCGGCAATGACCGGGTGTCGCCAATGGGGGAACCCACGACGCCGTCGTCCGAGTCGCCCAGGGTGCAAGAGAGTGCCGAGTCATCGGCCACCGTTGCACCCGACGACCCCGGGCCCCTGGACGCAATCTTTCAGCAGGTCCCCAGCTGGACCTACAACAACACATCCCGTGACGTGCGCGACTTTGAGCCCGCGGTCAAGGGACCGTGTTCAGGGAACTGGGCGCGAGCTGGTGCATTCGTCGACGGTGACCCTTCAAAGGGTGAGGTGGCCTATCTCTACTCAGAAGTCGCTGGGCAGACCATCCTCGGCAGCATTTATTTCCCGTCGGAGGCTCACGCCTCGGACGCGGCAGCCAGGTTGGTCGAGGGCCTCGAGTCCTGCACGGCCACTGCCTGGGCGACTCTGCCGGTCGCGCGGACCGGCGCGGTGCTCGCCTCCTCGGCCGAAGCAGTGGCCTGGATCCAGCACACAGGCGCTGACGTCATGGTTCTCGTGGTACCTACGACCGATGGGCCGCCACCGGCAGACATGCAGGTCGAGGTCACCGAATGGATGGTCGCCCACCCCCACTCCCGTGGCTTTCCTGAAATGTTCCGTTGAACGCGTAGTCGCAGCAGCCCCCCAGATTCGCCCGAGCAGTTCCTCGGCCCTCGACGCGACCATCGAGTGCCCATCCCAACCCCGAGCAAGAGCCAACGCCCAAGGAGTCTCAATGAAGACCAATTTCGGAGCCCGAGTCGTCAGCACAGCGAGCGCCATCATTCTGCTCGGAGCGTGCAGCGACGACATGGCGACTACTAGCATCGATGGTCCGACAACCCTCGCCAAGGGTGATGTGAGGTTCTTCGGAAGCACCGGCACCGACCTCGGTGGCGAGACGATGAACATCAACGCCGTGGAACAGGACGGCGAGGTGACCGGCGAGGCGGAATTCAGCTTTGGGCTCATCCTCGACCTGCAGTGTGCGGACACCGACACCGACGGTTTCCTCGTCATAGGCGGCGAGGCAACCGACGAGGACGGCGACGCCGCCACCGTGGGCGACCGGGTGGCAGTGGTCATCCGGCAAGGCGACCCCGACGGAGCCCTTCTCTGGTACGAATTGCCGCTCCCGGATGGCGGGGTGCCCGCAGGATCATGCCGAGAGTTCCTTGACTCCATCCCCCGTGACCAATTCACCGGTGACAGCCCGCTCGCCGACGTCGCCGAAGGTGACAGCCCGTTCGCCGACGTCGCCGAAGGTGACGACATCGAGATCGGCTGACCGGCCGACAGCAGAGGAACCCAGCGGCATTGCTCGCCCAGCGCGCTCGGCTTCAGCTGTCGTTACGGCACGACGGCGAGCGGCGCGCCCGTCCATGTGACCGCTCATCGGCATGGCCGCGCGTACCGGTCAACGAACATGTCGCTTCACGACGGCACCGACGACGTGGGAGAAGCGGACGCTGGTCGAGGAATGTTCGTCGCCTACCTCACCGCTCTCGACTACCTGCTCGGAGACGGCAATAACCACAACCGCGCGCTGTCCAGCACTGGAGGCGACTACGACCTGGTCGATCCACTCGAGGTATGAGGATCCGCTTGCGCAGAGGTCCCGTAGCCAGCACGCTGCTGCCCGTGACCACCGCCGGCGACTCCGACATCTCCCGCTGGACCGACCCCGCGTGGCTCGCAGAGGTCCGGTCCTGGACCGACCACCACCTGGCCCGGCTAGGGC
>JBAVCA010000151.1:0-1932 GCA_049586475.1 Nocardioides sp. | reverse complement strand
GTCCTCGAGTGCGAGGGATCCGGAGACGGCGACGGTGCCGTCGGTGGAGGCACCTTGGGCGCCGAGGTGGACGTCGAAGGACCGGTCGTCGGCAGCCTTGACCCGACGCTTCTCGGCCTCGTCGGGGTCGTGCAGGTCGATGGCCTGGGCGACGGTGCGTTCGATCTGGGCGAACGAGCAGGAGTGCAGGACCGGGGCGAGCATCCGGTCGACGTGGGTGGCGGCTTCGAAGGTCAGGGTGAGGGTTGATTCGCAGACGCGGAACGCTTTCCAGACCGGCACCTCCAGGGCGGTGACCCGTTCCCAGGTCTTGGGGAGGCGGTAGCGCAGCTCGAGGACCTTTGCGACGTAGGCGCATCCGGACTCCGAGGACATCCCGAGGCCGGCGGCGAGGTCGTAGACGTCGAACTCGCTCACCAGCGGGCACCCCACCCCGCCGAGGATGATCCCGTCGACACCGAAGGTCAGGGAGTCGACCAACGAGTGGTCGACCCGGTACTCCACCGACCAGGACACGACTCCTTGAAGGAGCGCGACGTCGGCTGCGTCGCGCTCCTTCTTCAGGTCGCGGACCGCGGTGATCGCGGTCGGGGTGGTGGTCGGTTCCATGGCTCAATTCTAGAGACGACCGCCGACAACCGCTACCGTGTTCGAACCGTCTGTGGACGACCAAATGCTGCACGGGATCGGCATCGACAGCGTCGACCCCGGGGCTCAGGCGCACTGGTGGGGTGGAGTGTTCGGGGTCCCACCGGCACCCGAGGCGGGGGAGGACTGGTGGACGATCACTGGCGCCGGCCCTGACGACGTCCTCACCCTCGACTTCGCTCCCGTGCCCGAGCCGCGCACCGTGCCCAACCGGGTGCGCTGGGCCGTGGTGGGACGAGTCGACGACTTCATGGCGCGCGGGGCCACCCACCTGTGGGACGCCGACGGCTGGACGGTGCTGGCCGACCCGGAGGGCAACGAGTTCTGCGTCTTCGAGCGCGACTGATTGACTACAGGCATGACGCTTGACCTGTCGACCGACGTCGTCTCCCTGACTCAGCAGCTGTGCGACATCGAGTCGGTGAGCCTGGACGAGAAGACCATTGCCGATACCGTCGAGGCCGCACTCACCCCGCTGAGCCACCTGAGCGTCACCCGGCACGGCAACACGGTGGTGGCGCGCACCGAGCTCGGTCGCGACGAGCGGGTGGTGATCGCCGGACACCTCGACACCGTGCCCGTCAACGACAACTTCCCGAGTCGTCTCGACGAGGCGACCGGGCTGTTGCACGGCCTCGGCACCTGTGACATGAAGGGTGGGGATGCCGTGATGCTGCGCCTGGCCGCCACCATCGCAGAGCCGGCCCGCGACGTCACCTTCATCTTCTACGAGGCCGAGGAGATCGACGCGGAGCACAACGGTCTGCTCAAGCTTTCGCAGAGCGACCCCGACCTGATGCTGGGCAACTTCGCGATCCTGATGGAGCCGTCCAACGCCGGCGTCGAGGCCGGCTGCCAGGGCACCATGCGGGTCGACCTGCGCACGGCGGGGGAGCGCGCACACTCGGCACGATCGTGGATGGGCTCCAACGCGATCCACGCCATGGCGCCGGTGCTCGACATCCTGGCCACCTACGCGCCCCGCGAGGTCGAGATCGACGGACTGGTCTACCGCGAGGGGCTCAACGCCGTCGGCATCGGCGGCGGCGTCTCCGGCAACGTGGTGCCCGACGAGGCGGTGGTCACCATCAACTACCGCTTCGCGCCCGATCGCAGCGAGGCCGACGCCTACACCCACCTGCAGGAGGTGTTCGAGGGATTCGGCCTCACCGTCACCGACAGCGCCCCCGGCGCCCTGCCCGGACTGCAGCGACCGGCGGCCGCCGCGTTCGTCGAGGCCGTCGGCGCGCAGGTCGGCCCCAAGTTCGGGTGGACCGACGTCGC
>JBAVCA010000150.1:0-2792 GCA_049586475.1 Nocardioides sp. | reverse complement strand
GAGGTGGCCGGGGCCGGGGGGCCCGGGATCGACGAGGCGTGGCTCGAGCGCACCGCGAGCGACAGCGGCGTCCCGGTCACGGCGCTGCGTGCCTACGCCCGTGCGGAGCTGATGAGCCCGCGCGGCTGTGGCCTCGGCTGGACGACGTTGGCCGGCATCGGATGGGTGGAGTCCCAGCACGGACTCCTCGGCGGGCGCACGCTGTTGGCCGACGGCCGCTCCTCGTCCCTGATCCTCGGCCCGGCGCTCAACGGGGTGGGGAACGTCATGGCGATCCCGGCCACCGAGCAGTCTCGGTTGTGGCACGGCGACCGACAGTGGGACCACGCCTTCGGACCGATGCAGTTCATCTCCGGGACCTGGGTCACCTGGCAGTCCGACGGTGACGGCGACTCCATCGCCAACCCGAACGACCTCGACGACGCGGCCTATGCAGCCGCTCGGTATCTCTGCGCCGGTGGGCGTGACCTGACCAGTGCCGCCGGCTGGACCGCTGCGGTGCTGAGCTACAACAACGCGCGCAGCTACCTCGACTCCGTGCACGTCGCGGCGTCGGCCTACGCCGAGCGCACTCGCTGATCTCTGGTTCCGCTGCGCGATCGCCTTCAAGAATGGACAATGGACGCACCATGACTGCACGCTCACTTCCCCCGTACGCGGCGGCTCTCCTGACCGCCCTCGCCCTGGCCCTGGTCTCCTCGGTCCTGGTCACGCTCTCCGCCTCGTCGGCCGGCGCCGTCAAGCCCCGCAACGACCACGCCACCATGCCCCGCTCCTGCGTCGATCCGGCTGACCTGATCCCCCAGGAGCCGACGATCTGCGAGCTCACCAAGGTTGAGCAGGACCGACCCACGGTGGTCCTGTGGGGCGACTCCCACGCCTGGCAGATGATCCCCGCTCTGCGCAGTGCTGCGGCCGGCAAGGACCTCAACCTGGTGGCGATCGTGATGGGCGGGTGTCCTCCGATGGACAACGCGCTGAGGCCAGGCCAGCCAGCTCCGGCGTGCTACCAGTCCAACGACCTGGCGCTCGACTACGTGCGCGACCTCGTTGATTCTGGCGAGGGGCAGCGGGTGCTCCTGGCAGCCAGCTGGCAGCGTTACCGCCAGGCGATCAAGGACCGGGACCGGACCTACACCGGCCAGATGGCCCGGGCCAGCCGTCAGGCGACCCCCCGCTTGATGAAGACGCTGGCCTCGATGGGGGCAGCGGCGGACGTGATCGGACAGGTTGCCACCGTTCCGGAGCGGACCTCGAAGTGCCGGGCCGGCAACACGCCCTACGCCTGCGACGTTGCACGCAACCAAGCGCTTCGGGACGCGGTCGGGACCAAGCGCTACCTCAAGAAGACCATGAAGCCCCTCGGACGCGACGCGCGTCTGATCGACGTCAACGGCTACTTCTGCGAGGGCAAGGTCTGCCACGGCAAGGTGGGCAAGACCTACACCTGGTGGGACGACTTGCACATCAGCGCCACCATGTCGCGCCAGCTCAAGGGCTACCTGAAGACCACGATCAGCAAGGCCGATGCCTCGCGACCTGCAGCGCCGGGCGTCCCCTCCGGGTGCTCGTTGCCGCTCTTCTGCTGACCTTCTGCTGAACGCGCGGCGGGTCCTGGCCGGCACAGATCTCTAGGGGATGTCCTCGAGGTCGGCTTAAATGTCAGCGTGACCCACTTCGCTGCCGCCGAGATCACCGAGGCGTACGCCGCTCTGCACGCCCGGGTACAGGGCTACGTCGACGCCGGCGACTGGACGGACTTCGCGCTGAACTTCACCGAAGACGCCACCTACGTGGAGCACGCCTTCGGGACCTTCCACGGACGGGACGCCATCCGAGAGTGGTCGGTGTCCACGATGACAGCGTTCCCGGGCTCGGTGATGACCGGCTTCCCCTTGGCCTGGCAGGTCGTGGACGAGCCGACCTCGCGGCTGATCTGCGAGGTGCGCAACCTGATGCCCGACCCGGGCGACGGCTCGGTCCTGGAGCAGTCGAACCTGACGATCATGACCTACGCCGGCGACGGATTGTTCTCGTGCGAGGAGGACGTCTACAACCCGATGCGTTTTCTGACGATGTCGCTGGCGTGGGCGCGGATCGCTGAGTCTCATGACCGACTGGACGATCAGGGGCGCGCCTATCTCGCGCGATTCGGCGGATGAGGCGGAGCCAAGGCTTGGCTGCTTCTGGGATGCTCGGTCCATGAAGGTCGTGAAGAGGGTCGGGCTCGAGGTCGTCGGATGGACGCTGCTCGTGGCCGGCATTGCGGCCCTGATCCTGCCCGGGCCCGGACTGCTGATGATCTTCGCCGCGCTGGCGGTGTTGTCCCAGCAGTACGAGTGGGCCGACCGTCGGCTGGCCCCAATCAAGTACCGCGCGCTGAAGGGCGCTGCGGAGAGCGTGGAGAACACGCCCCGCATCCTGGCCTCGCTCGTCGGCACGCTGGGGCTGTTCGCTGCCGGCGCCCTGTGGTCGCTGGATCCCGAGGTGCCGGGGTGGTGGCCCCTGCCGGAGGGGTTGTGGCTGGTCGGAGGGGCGGCAACCGGCGTGACCTTGATCGCCTCCGGACTGATAGCGATCGCGCTGCTCGTCTACTCCTACCGGCGATTCCACGGCAGGCCCGAGGCGGTGCGCGAGCTCGAGGCACAGATCGAGGAGGCCGACCGGGAGTACGGCGGGGCGCGGTCCGAGGACTGAGCTCTCCGGCACCGAGCGAGTCGCGTCGGGCGAGATGCTCAGGCGGCTCGGGGCGCCCGCAGTCGCGCAGCCAGGCGACGCATCGGCGTCTCTGG
>JBAVCA010000149.1:0-11667 GCA_049586475.1 Nocardioides sp. | reverse complement strand
TCCTGTTCCCCCTGGCCGGTCCCGTTGAGTGGGACGACATCGCTGGCCGCGTACTTGAGCAACCGGCGCACCCCGGGGCGATCGGGTCGTCGAGAACGGGTGACGGCGTCCCAGGTCTCGACGTCCGGGATCTCCTCTGCGGCCGGCGCCGGGAGGTCCGGGATGCCCGAGCGAGGGGCCATCACGATGTTGAGCGCCCGGTCGAGGATCTCGCTGATCTCTTCAGGCGCGACGACCCCGTCGATGATGCCGTGGGCGTACAGGTTCTCCGAGGTCTGCACGCCCTCGGGAAAATCCTTGCCGTAGAGCGCGGTGTAGACCCGCGGGCCGAGGAACCCGACCAGCGCTCCGGGTTCGGCGACGGTGACGTGACCCAGCGAGCCCCAGGAGGCCATCACTCCCCCGGTCGTGGGGTGGCGCAGGTAGACGAGGTAGGGCAGACCGGCCGCTTTGTGTGCGGCGACGGCCTGGGAGATGCGGACCATCTGCACGAACGCGGGAGTGCCCTCCTGCATCCGGGTCCCACCGCTGACGGGCGCCGCAACCAGCGGAAGTCCTGCCGCGGTGGCGCGCTCGATGCCGGTAACGAGCCGGTCGGCGGCCGCCCGGCCGATCGATCCGGCAAGGAAGTTGAACTCACCGACCAGCACCGCCACCCGGCGCCCGCGCAAGCTGGCCTCGCCCGTCAGCACCGACTCGTCCTCACCGGACTTCTCGGCTGCTGCGGCGAGCTCGGCGGCGTACTCCTCGCTGATGGCGGTTCGTACCGGTGTGGCGTCCCACGAGGTCCAGGAGTCCTCGTCGAGGACCAGGGCGATCAGGTCGCGGGCGGTGAGGCGGGCCATGGTCGCCGAGGCTAGCCGGGTGGGCCGCCTGGTGGGGCGTCTCTCAGACCTCGGTCTCGCGGTGACGCTGCGTCAGGCGCCGGCCCGAGCCCTGATCGACCCGTTCGCGGGCGACGTCATCCGCCAGGTCGCCGTGGAGGAGGGCTGGCGTGCGCTCACGAGTCACCACGGAGCAGCGGCCTGGCGAGCTTGCGACCGTGGTGGATCTGCGCCTTGATCGTGCCGAGGGGCGCCCCGACCTGCTGGGCGATCTCCTCGTACGACATGCCGTAGACGTCTCGCAGGAGCAGCGGCTCGACGTACTGCGGATGGTCGCGCTCGATCGTCTCCATCGCCTCGAGCAGGTCGAGGCGGGTGCCGGCAATGACGCTGGTGGTGCGCGGGTCGGGGCGCTCGGTGATGGGGCTGTGCTCCAGCGGATCGGTGGCCGCTGCCTGGTTCTTCATCCGCCGGTAGGTGGTCCGGGCGCAGTTGACGGCGACGACATGGGTCCAGGTGGTGAAGCGACCGCGGCCTCCCCAGGAGCCGATCTTCGTGGCGATGTTGAGCAGCGCCTCCTGGCAGGCATCCTCGGCGTCGGGGGAGTAGGGCAGGACGCTGCGGCAGACGTTGAGAGTCCGCGGCCGGATCGCGGCAAGCACCGCCTCGAGGGCCGCGCCGTCGCCGCTCTGGGCCCGCCGCGCCATCTCGTCGATCTCATCGGGCGTGAGGCCGTCAGTGCTCATGCGACCACCCTCCCCAGCTCGACGTCTGGGTGAAACATAATGCAGTGGTGTCCATGCCCCACCGTCTCGGTCGCTACGCCGTGCGCCGGCGCATCGGCAGCGGTGGGTTCGCGACCGTGTGGCTGGCCTATGACGAGCAGCTCGACGCCCCGGTAGCGGTCAAGGTACTCGCCGACAACTGGACCGAGGACCACCAGGTCCGCACCCGTTTCATCGAGGAGGGGCGCTACCTGCGCCGGGTCGAGTCGCCGCACGTGGTGAGCGTCTACGACGCCGGTGAGCTCGAGGACGGTCGGCCCTACCTGGTGATGTCGTACGCCGATCAGGGCACGCTTGCCGACCGGCTCGAGGTCGCGGGGATGACGGTGGCCCAGGGCTTGGAGGTCGTGCGGCAGGTCGCCTCGGGGCTCCAGGCGCTGCACGACCGCGGCATCCTGCATCGCGACGTGAAGCCTGCCAACGTGCTCTTCCGCACCGTGGACCCCGGCTCCGGCGACACCGAGCTGAGGGCGATGCTCGGCGACCTTGGCCTCGGCAAGGCGGTCGACGCCTCGTCGCGGCTCACGATGATCGCCGGCACCCCGTCGTTCGTCGCGCCCGAGCAGGCCCAGGGCGAGTCGCCTGACGCCCGCGCCGACCAGTACTCGCTGGCGGTCCTGACCTTCCTGCTGCTGGGCGGACGAACGCCGTGGACGCACGCCAGCCTCAGCTCCGCTGCTGATCCGCCACCCCCACCACCACTCTCCGCTCCGGGGCGGGAGTTTCCCGCCGCGGTCGAGGACGTCGTACGGCGGGCGCTGGCACGTGAGCGCGACGAGCGGTGGCCGTCGGTGACGGCGTACGCGGCCGCGCTGGCGGCCGCGCTGGCCGACACGACCGCGATCGAGGAGCTCGGTGGCTCGGCGTCGGGCTGGCTGGGGGTAGACCGCGACCTCACCCAGCCGGGGGCGCGCCCCACGCTCCCTCCGATCTCGGCCCCCCTGCCCGACCTGGTGGAGCCGGACCTACCCGAGCCGCGGCGTCGCTGGTTGCGACGGGCGGGCCTGGCGGTGCTGCTGATGGTGGGCGCCTCAGCGGTGCTGGGGGCCGGTGCGGTGGGTGGCTACCTGCTCCAGGAGCGGGTCGAGAAGCCCGTCGACGCCATCGTCGAGGACGACACCGGCACCATCCGGGTCACTGTCCCGGCGACATGGGACGGAGCGAGGTCGACGGCTTCGTGGATGCCGCCCAACGTAGGCGAAGGGCGCGAGCTCCCCGCGCTGTCGGTCGGCACGAGCGCTGACTGGGCGACGGTCGAAGGCGCCGCCGAAGGAATCTTTGTCGGGGTGCTGCCGGGCACCGAGCTGCCCGAGCAGGTCCCGCAGCACCTGGAGTGCGCCACCGCGTCGGACCCGGTCATGTCGACCTCCGGCGACAGCGTCACCGTCGTCTTCTCCGGGTGTCCCGCGGGCTTCGTCGTCGAGCGAGTCGTGCAGGTCAACCGCAGCCAGTTGCTGTGGGTCCAGATCCGCAGCGACGACCGGCCCACGGCCAACCGGGTGCTCAGTGGGGTAGAGGTCTTCGGGCTTTCCTGACAGCTGAGGTCCCGGCAGGTCTCAGGAGACCTCAGGGGCGTAGGTGCCGCTGACGATGCGCTCGAGGAGCTCGACCATCGCCTCGCGGTCGACCTCGCGCCCGCTCATCGCGACCGAGAAGTACGCCGAGTCGTGGCCCGGCACGGTCTCGAACTTCTCGATCGAGACCCGCTGGTAGCCGGAGCCGTCGATGTAGGTGGCCGTGAAGCCGGTGTCCGACTGTTCCTCCACGATCAGGTTCTCGAAGTTGCCGTCGGCCTCGGCTGCGCTGAGGGCGGCCAGACGAGCGATCGTCTCCACCCCGGTCGACCTGCGGTCGGCGGCCAGGAGGCCGATCCGCAGCAGGTAGGTGTTGGAGGGGTTCGTGGGGACGCTGAAGTTCCACTGGTTGCGGCCCGAGAGCTCCACTCGCATCCATCCGTCGGGCACCGGCGCGCGCAGCCGGAACCCGTCGGAGCGGAACTTCTCCTCGTGCAGCGGCAGGGCAGCATCCAGCGGCGCCGTGGTGGGGTCGGGCTCCACGTCGTAGACGTTGACCGGAAAGCTCGGTCGGGACGCCGGGACGGCGACCGGGGTGGTGAAGGTGGTCGGCTCCGTGACCTGGCGCTGTCCCACGACGTACCCGACCGCAACGCCGATCCCCGCGAGCAAGCAGAGCGTGAGGAGTGCTCCCACGATCCGCCCGGCCATGACGCCGACCCTAGGTCAGGGACGGCTCGAAAGGTGGCTTCAGGGGCCCGGCGGGGGTCGTGCGGCAAGGCTCAGAGCCTTCGCGCCGCATCTCAGTCCATGGTGGGGGCGCGGGGCGTCGGGCTCCACCGGCGTCAGTTAGCGTCGTCGCCATGAGTGACCTGATGCTGCGAGACGTGCGTCTGGTCCCGCTCGTGCCCGACGACGAGGCGGGCGAGCCGGTCGACGTCCTGGTCCTCGACGGCGAGGTTGCGCAGGTCGGTCCTGGCCTGGCGGCCCGTGATCGCGACGGTGCAGGTGTGGAGGAGGTCGCCGGCGGTGGACGTTGGCTGATTCCCGGGCTCTGGGACCAGCACGTGCACCTAGGCCAGTGGGGGCTGTGCCGGGCTCGCCTGGACACCACCGGCGTCACCAGCCCCGAGGCTGCCATCGCGCTGGTGGCCGAGCGGGTCCATGCCGAGCCCGGAAAGCCGATCATCGGCTTCGGCCACCGCCCCGGCGGCTGGTCCCGCGACGTCACCGTGACCGAGCTGGACGACGTCACCGGGGTGACCCCGGTCATCCTGATCGCCGGCGACGCTCACCACGCCTGGCTCAACAGCGTTGCGCTGGCAGCGCTCGGCCTGGGACATCGCGAGGAGGTGGTGCGCGAGAATGAGTGGTTCGCGGCCTACGAGATCCTCAACAGCCTCACCGGCGACTCGGGCACGTCGCCGGCGGCGTACCGCGACAGCATCGCCTCGGCCGCGGCGCTGGGCGTGGTCGGGCTGGTCGACTTCGAGTTCTCCGGCGGGGCCGCGGAGTGGATCGAGCGCTGGCACGCCGGCTGTGACCTGATCCGGATCCGGATGGCGACGTACGCGGACGGGCTCGAGGAAGCCATCGCGGCCGGGCTCCGCACCGGCAGCCCGCTCATCGACGGCGATGACCGACTGATCATGGGTCCGTTGAAGATCATCAGCGACGGCTCGCTGAACACCCGGACGGCGTGGTGCTGCGAGCCGTACGCCGACGGCGACGGAATGGAGCATCCCAGCGGCGCGGCCAACCTGCAGCAGCACGAGCTGATCGCCCTCCAGGCGCGAGCCCACATGAGCGGGATCGAGGTGGCGACGCACGCGATCGGGGACGCTGCGGTGACCGCTGCCCTCGACGCCTACGAGGCGACCGGCGCGCGAGGCTCGATCGAGCACGCGCAGCTGATCGCCCGCTCCGACATCGCACGCCTGGCCTCGCTCGACATCCGAGCCAGCGTGCAACCGGCCCACTTGCTCGACGATCGTGACCTGACCGAGCTGATCTGGCCGGGGCGCTCCGAGCGCAGCTTCGCCTTCCGCTGGATGCTCGACGCGGGTGCCACCCTGGTGCTGGGCTCGGACGCCCCCGTCTCGCCCCTCGACCCGTGGCTGGCGATGGCGGCCGCTGTGCACCGAGCCGGCGACGATCGCGAGGAGTGGCACGGCGAGCAGTCCCTCACCGCGCGGGAGGCGTTGGCGGCCTCGGTAGGTGAACAGCCCCGGGTGCGCGTCGGCTCGCGCGGCGACCTCGTGCTCCTCGACCGCGACCCGCTCACGCCGTACGACACGTCGCGCGAGGCCGCGTCCGCCCTTCGCACGATGCCGGTCGCCCTGACCGTCGTCGGTGGCAGGGTTGTGCACCGCGCGCTGTGAAGCGCCCCCGACGTCTGCTTGTAACTCACCGTTCAGTCTTCTTATCGGCCGTTCAACGGGCTGGTCAGAGGTTTGAACGGTGAGTTACAAGCCCGACTCGCCGGGGACGCATCTGCGCGGTACGACGCTCAGGCTGTCAGCCGTCGCGCTTCGCGGGCTCGGATCTCGGCTGCGTTGCGGGCCAAGTGCTCCGGCAGGCCGGCGCCATATCGGTCAAGCGTGACCTGGTAGTCCCGCAGCGCGCTCGCCTTGGCCTCGGCACGTCGAGCGCCGAAGAAGTCGGCGTAGACCCAGCGAGTCATGCCTAGGCCTTCGCGACAGATCAACGTCTCCCGCTTGCGCTGGTCTCGCAGGACCTCGTCGGCGCTCTTCGTCGCGACGCCGCCACGGTTCACGGGTACGAGCTTGAGCCACCCGTCAGTCTCGAACACGTGGTTGCCCACCCGGATGTCACACCAGGCGATGCCTGACGAGATCGCGATGGGGAACTGAGTGTCGGGTGCGCCGATCCCCATCTCGATGACGAGGTCACGGCCGAGGGACTCGAGCACTGTCTGTGCCCCCGGATCGCCGGCGCCGACCGCGGCGCGAGCTTGGGTGACACCGGGCCACGAGGTCATCGGTTCCAGAGCTTCCTCGAGCTGTCGCCTGGTGACACCCATCCGCAACGCGGCGTCGACGGCGACAAGACCGTGGAGGAAACCTCGTTCGCGGGCGATGTCGACGGCCGTGCGTGCGAGGTCGAGGGACGGCATGCCACCCGCGCTGACCACCTGCTCAGGCCGGAAACCAGCCAGGTGGTGCTTGACCCCGGCCTTGGTCCAGGCTCCGGTGAAGCCAGCGCGAGTGACGTGGACGAAAGGCTTCTCCGGGGCGAGGATGTCCAGCTCGAGCGCATGCGCGGCGGAGTCGTGGCTGAGCACGCAATCGCGCCGCATCGTCAGCACCGCGGCCCGCGCCCGCAGGAGCGGCCGGCCTCGGTACTCGTCGAGCGCTGCCCAGAGCTCAGCATCGGCATAGACCCCTCGACACATCACCACCCACTCGCCGGACCTCACGGCAGCTCGGATGCTCAGCGGGCTGAGCCCGAGATCCAGCGATTGGGTGCGGGTGATGAGACCGCGTTGTGCGCTCATGGCGCCGCGTACGGCTGCTGGTTGCATGCGCAGCAGCGTTCTCGCAGGTCCTGAACGGCGCAACGCTCGATCGGGCTGGCTGTGGATGGCCGCCATGCCGCGGACCGTTCGATGGCATGTAACGCACCGTTACGACCACCATCAAGCCCGCCGACCAGCCGGGTAGAGGACGTAACGGTGAGTTACAACCCGCTCTGCGCGCAAACCCTCAGAGACGGCCGATGACCAGGTCGGCTACGGCGCGCTGCTCGGCGGGGTAGGGATGCAAGCCCATGGCGCGCTTGGGGGCGCCCCGGATGCCGGCGACCCAGGGGTCCTCGGAGCAGATGTCGTGGCCTTGGCTGGCCTCGACAAGGTCGACGAACTCGGCCCCGGCCTTGATCCCGCCCTTGCGGACGGCGTTCGCCAGGCGCAGGTTGAGGTCACGGGTGTAGTCGTAGTCGCCGACCGCGAGGGGGAGCTTGGCCCGGCAGGTGCC
Organism: Nocardioides sp.; assembly: GCA_049586475.1. Lineage (GTDB taxonomy): Bacteria > Actinomycetota > Actinomycetes > Propionibacteriales > Nocardioidaceae > Nocardioides. The sequence continues at coordinate 4,549 of JBAVCA010000149.1, read as the reverse complement.
CTCGTCCGGGAGGAGCTGCGGGTAGCCCACGAGCATCACCCGAGCGTTGGGGGCCTTGGTTCCGACGGCGCGAACGACGCGGGCGACGTTGCGGCGGATCTCTCCGAGGTTCTTCTCGATGCGGTCGCGTCCCTGCGGGGTGAGGTTCTTGTCGCGACACGGCGAGCCCTTCGGGTCGCGCTTGGCTACCGCGAGGCAGGTGAAGATCATTTCGGAGAAGTAGCGGAAGTCGTTGGCGCCGATCCCCAGGGTGACCAGGTCGGTCTCCTCGGTCAGCGAGTCCAGCTGAGGCGGGCGCTTGTTGTCGGCAAAGCGCTGCGCAGCGAAGATGCTGGTCGTCGAGGCGCCTGAGCAGCTGACGTCGACCAGCGAGAAATCGAGCTGGAGCGCGATGAGAGCCGGGTAGTTCTCATCAGAGCGGAGGCACCCGTTGATCTCCTCCTGCTTGGCCAGGGGGAAGAGGGGCGCGGCGGTGTAGGAGTCGCCCATGGCGACATAGACGAACTCGTCCGTGCTCGGCTCAAAGGTCTGCACCGAGCCAGACCCGGTGAGGTCGTCCCCGGGGGTGGGTCCTGCGCCACCGGCTACCTGGCAAGCGCTCAGGGTGAGCGCACCCAGCACGAGACCCGTCAGGGCGCGCGCAGCAGCAAGGCGTGTCGATCCGGGCACAGCACCAGCCTACGAGACAGGTGCACGGTTCACAGCATGTCCCCGATCAGATCGGCCACCGCTGCCTGCTCGGCGGCCAAGGGATGAAAGGGGATGGTGCCGTCGGGGGCAACCCCGGCACCGTTGATCCACGGGTCCTCGGAGCACACGTCGTGCCCGGTGCTGGCCGCCTGGACGTCGACGAACGGGAGGTTGCGCTTCTCGGCGGCCGACTCGAGCGCGTCGGAGAGTCCGCTCACGATCGTGTTCAGCAGCGGGTAGTCAGCCGCTGCGAACGGGGCCAGGCGGGGGCAGGTTCCCGCCTCCGGGAGCAGTGCGGGGTAGCCCACGACGTACACCTGCGCGTTCGGGGCGGCGGTCGTCACGGCATCGAGAGCAGCGCCGACGCCCGCCTCGATGCTCGGCCCGACCTGCTCGATCTGGGAGTTCAGGGCCTCGGTGCAAGGGGTGCCGGTGAGCTCGCCGCCCCCGAAGGAGATGCAGCTGCGCAGGATGGTGGTGAAGAGCCCGAAGTCGTTGCCCCCGGTGCCGATCGTGACCAGATCGGTGTCCACGCTCAGGGAAGGCACCTGCAGGTCGACGACGTCCTCGCTGGTGGCGCCGCTACAGGTCACGTCGGTGAGGTAGAGGTTGGCGGCCTCGGCCAGCACGTGCGCGTAGTTGCTGTCGGAACGAAAGCAGCCATCGGCCTGGTCGGTCCGGGGTACGCCGGGGGCCGCGGCGTACGAGTCGCCCAGGGCGACGTACTGGACGTCGTCGGGTCCGGGCCCGCCCGCGGGCGTGGGGGGAGGCTCCTCGTCGGCCGTGGCCGCCGGGGTGGCCGCCGCGGTGGTGACCGAATCGGGGTCCGGCGAACCCTCCCCGCCGGAACAGCCGGCGAGCAGCAGGGCGAGGACCAGTGCGGACGTGCCAGCCGACGCTGCGGGGGTCGGAGACAGCGACCGGGAGCTCATGCGTCAACGCTACGGGGTGGCTCCGAGCGCGATCGTCAGCGCCAACACCTCGTCGGGGTCCTCGAGCCGGTCGCCGAACGCCTCGCGTAGCTGACCCATGCGGTAGCGCACGGTTTGCGGATGCACGAACAACGCCTCGGCGACCTCGTCACGCCGGCCCTGCAGGAGCAACCAGAGGCGCAGCGTCTCAGTGAGCTTTTCGATCGTGGCAGGACGAAGCTGCGCGAGCGGGGCGAGGACCCGGGTGCGCAGGTCGGCGAGCGCGTCAGGGTCTGCCGTGAGGACCAGTTGCGCCAGGTGGGTGTCGGTGTCCCCGCGGAGCCCGGTGTCCCGCGCCCGCAGTGCCCGGAGGTAAGAGGCACGCACGTCGAGCCACGTTCTTGCCGGTCCGACGGTGGCTCCCCGGTCGAGGAGTCCGTGCAGCAGTGCCTGGCGTCGTCGGCCGTGCGCGTCGGGGACGAGCAGGAGGACGCCGTCGTCGAGACCGGCTGGGTCGACGGCCTGCAGGGTCTGGGCGGAGGCGCTGGCCAGCACCGAACGCACTTGGGCCTCCGCGACGATGACCGCAGTCAGCGTGGTCGGCGGCTCCCAGTCGGCACGCTCGGCGGAGTCGAGCACCGTCTCGCTCGGCGATCCGGTGAGCAGGTGGTGGGCGAGGCGTTCCAAGCGGCGCTGACGGACGCGGCCCGTGGTGGCCAGCTCATCGGTGTGTCCGGCCACGCTGGCTGCCGAGAGCTGATCGATGTAGAAGAACACGAGCTCGGCAAAGCCGGCCAAGGTGTCGGCGTCCAGGCCAGCGTGCACCCCACGCGTCGACATCGCGCGCCACGAGACGCGCGCGCCGATCCGGTAGGCCGAGAGCAGCGCGTCGGTGGAGCGACCGCTACGGGCCTCGCCCCGGCCGAGCTGGTAGGCGCCCTCCGCGGCGGTGGCGGCGGGGGTCCGCGGATCTCCACCCTCCCGGCTGGTGGCCAGGGACAAGAACTCTCCGAGAGCGAACTGCACGGCCCCACGAATGGTCTCGCCCATCTGCCCGGTGAACGCATCGGCGTAGGAGGGGACCTCGTCGATGATCACCGACACCACGTCCTCGGCAATCCCGGGCAGGGCGAGACGGATCTCGTCCACCGCCTCGGGAGGTAGCGCGAGTGGCGCCTGGGACGGGGGAAGCGACGATTCGGGGGGATGCGTCATGTTTTTGTCTCCTGCGAACAGATAGTACCGCGCAATTCACATCTTCAGGTCAGGAGTTTATCTGCCCTGTCCAGCAGACTAGAGCCATGACCACCACAGCACTCCGAAGCCAGGCCACCGACGCCGCCGCGTCGCGGGTTTCCCTGCGCGAACGACTGCGCAAGCTGGCCGATGCCGCCGTCACCCCCCTCGAGCTCGACGACGTCCTCGACGTATTCCACCCGCTGCGCTCGGGCGCCCCGTTGCGGGGCAGGATCGTGGAGGTTCGCGCCGAGACCGCAGACTCCGCCACGATCGTGATCAAGCCGGGCAAGGACTGGGAGGGCCACGTGCCCGGTCAGTACGTCCGCGTCGGTGCCGAGGTGGACGGCGTCCGCCTGTGGCGCACCTACTCCCTGACCCACGGGCCGCGCCCGGACGGCTGCATCTCGATCACCGTCAAGGCGATCCCGGACGGCGTGGTGTCCAACCACCTCGTGCGCCGCGCTCGGGTCGGCCAGATGCTCCAGCTCGCGCAGGCCCAGGGCGAGTTCGTCCTGCCCGACCCGCTGCCGGCCAAGATCCTCCTGGTCACCGCCGGCTCCGGCATCACCCCGGTCATCGGGATGCTGCGCAACCTCCATTCTCGCGCCACCGCGCCCGCGATCGACATCACGCTGGTCCACGTCAACACGAGCGAGTCGAGCGCGATCTTCCGTGACGAGCTCCGCGCGCACGCCGATGCCGGTCACCTGACCCTCATCGAGCGCTACGACGACCGCGACGGTCTGCTCGACGTCACCCACCCGGAGCGGGGTCTTGCCGCACTGGTGCCCGACCTCGACGAACGACTCGCCTATGCCTGTGGCCCGGCCGGGCTGCTCGACGCGCTCGAGACCTTCCACGCCGAGCGTGGCCTCGAGCTCACCACCGAGCGCTTCCGCCCGGTCGCCTACGGCGAGACCGGTGAGGGCGGCACGGTCACCTTCTCCTCCGGCGTCACCCTCCACGCCGAGGGTGACACCCCGCTCCTGGACGCCGGCGAGTCCGCAGGGGTGCTGATGCCCAGCGGCTGCCGCATCGGAGTCTGCTTCGGCTGCGTGCTCCCCCTGAGGGACGGCGCCGTGCGCGACCTGCGCAACGGTGCGATCACCCGGGCAGTGCCCGGCGAGACCGGCCCCGAGGGCGTCCTGATCCAGACCTGCGTCAGCGCCGCTGCCGGCGACTGCACGATCTCCCACTGACCTTGACCCCGCACCCCCCTTCTTAGCAACGAGAGGCACCCCATGACTGTCATCACCAAGCAGGACGTCAACCCGACCAGCCACCTGACGCCGGAGAACATCGACCAGCTCGGACGCGACCTCGACGCTATCCGCCAGAGCATCCTCGATGCTCGTGGCGAGAAGGACGCGGCCTACATCCGCAAGGTCGTCGACGTGCAGCGCAAGATCGAGCTGGGCTCGCGTGCCGTGCTGCTCGTCAGCATCCTGCCGCCGGCGTGGATCCTCGGCACGGTCGGCCTGAGCATCGCCAAGATCCTCGAGAACATGGAGATCGGCCACAACGTCATGCACGGCCAGTGGGACTGGATGCGCGACTCCAAGATCCACTCGACCACCTGGGAGTGGGACAACGCCACGCCGTCGGATGCTTGGAAGCACTCGCACAACGAGGTGCACCACGCCTACACCAACATCGTCGGCAAGGACAACGACCTCGGCTACGGGATCATGCGCGTCGACGAGGACCAG
>JBAVCA010000148.1:0-1678 GCA_049586475.1 Nocardioides sp. | reverse complement strand
GGCGCATCCCGACCACGCCGGTGCAGCGCTCGCGGCCGCGCGGACGATGGCCGCCCGGCTCGCGGCCGAGGTGTCGGAAGTCGGCGCCGGCATCGGCGTGGCGACCGGCGAGGTCGTGGCAGGAAATGTCGGCCACGCGAGCCGCTTCGAGTACACCGTGATCGGCGACGCAGTGAATTGCGCGGCTCGGTTGACCGACCTGGCCAAGGATGTCACCGGAATGATCCTGGTGGCGCAGGTCAGCGTCGAGCAGGCCGCCGGGGAGGAAGGAGGATACTGGGTTCCGAAGGGGGAGGTCACCTTGCGCGGACGTGCCTCGCCAACGGCTGTCGCGGTCCTTCGACCGGACCCGGGCGGGTCTCAGCCGAGCGCGGCGACCGCAGCGTCGTAGTCGGGCTCCTGGGCGATTTCCGGGACCAGCTCGGTGTGCAGCACTACGCCGTCCGCGTCGACCACCACGACGGAGCGAGCCAGCAGGCCCTCGAACTTGCCGTCGACCATGGCCACGCCGTAGTCCTGACCGAAGCCGGACTTGAAGCCGGAGCCCGCGGTCACGTTCTCGATGCCCTCGGCGCCGCAGAAGCGCGCCAGGGCAAAGGGGAGGTCGTTGGAGACGCAGACGACGACGGTGTTGTCGAAGCCGGCGGCGAGCTCGTTGAACTTCCGGACACTGGCGGCACAGGTGCCGGTGTCGACGCTGGGGAAGATGTTGAGCACCATACGGGTGCCCGAGGCCATCGACACGTCAGCGAAGTCCGACCCGGTCAGAGAGAAGCCGGGAGCGGAGGAGCCGACGCTGGGGAGGTCTCCGACGGTGGTGACGGCGTTGCCGCCCAGAGCAGTAGTGGCCATGCGCCATGTCTAGCAGCCAGCACCCAATCGCCGGTCGGTGGTGTGCCACCGCGGAGGTTCAGTTGCGCGGGCGGATCGGCCCCAGGCCGTGTCGGTTGCCGCCTGGGTGCCGGGTCTCAGAACCCAGACGCGGCGCGCCGCCGGTGCGTCTCGCCGACCCCGTCATCCGGTGGTCGTAGGCCGCGACGCAGTTGTCGAAGTCGTCATCGGGGTCCTGCGGATCGTCGGTGTATCCCTCGAGCGTGCAGGCTTCGATGGCCTCCTCGCTCGGCCCGTCGGAAGGTTCGCCAGTCGGCTGATCGGTCGGCTGATCCGTGGGCTGATCCGTCGGCTCGCCGGTCGGCCCCTCGGTCGGCCCGTCAGTGGGCCCGTCGGTGGGCCCGTCGGTGGGCCCGTCGGTCGGCCCGTCGGTGGGCCCGTCAGTGGGCCCGCCGGTCGGCCCGTCAGTGGGCCCGTCAGTGGGCACGGGCTCCACCGGCGCCGTGGGCTGTGCAGGCGTGGTGGGGAGAGGGGTCGGCTGAGACGGGTCGCTCCCGGGCGAGCCTGCGCCGCGGATTTCTCCGGGCTCGCGCGGCGGGTCCTGGGTACCGCCGGTCTGCTCCGGGACCTGGTCACCTCCAGGCGCCGGTCGGACGACGAATCCTGCGTCGATGCTGGGCTGGACCATTGACGACGTGTAGTCGCCGACAAGGTAGTCCTGCATCACGGAGACGACCTCGTCGACGTAGGTCGCGCTGTGGTTGTAGCGCCAGACGGCGACGCGCAACCCCGCCGTCCTTCGGAGGTCCTCGGCTCCGGAGCAGAGGTAGACGGCTGCGCCCAGCGC
>JBAVCA010000147.1:0-1693 GCA_049586475.1 Nocardioides sp. | reverse complement strand
GACGACCTTGTCGACCTCGTCGTCCTTGGCGCTGACCATGATCACGGGCACGTTGGAGGTCTGGCGGATCGTGCGACACACCTCGGTGCCGGGGATCCCGGGCAGCATCAGGTCGAGCAGCACGATGTCGGCGCCGTTGCGGTCGAACTCGACCAAGGCCGCGTTGCCGTCGGCTGCGACGGCGACTTCGAAGCCCTCCTTGCGCAGCATGTAGGAGAGGGCGTCGCTGTAGCTGGGTTCGTCCTCGACGACGAGTACTCGCGTCACGTTCGCTCCTCCTGGGGGTCGGCGGACACGGCAGGTGTCTCGGGTGCGGGTGCTGCTGGGGGGGTGCCGGCTCTCGCGGCGGCGTGGTTGCGGTCATCAGCGGCCGAGCCCTGCGGCTCGGTGCGCGGCAGCGTGAGGGTGAACGTCGAGCCCTGTCCCTCGACCGACCAGACGCGCACGTCGCCGCCGTGCGTGGCGGCCACGTGCTTGACGATCGACAGCCCCAGACCGGTGCCCCCGGTGGAGCGGTGGCGGGCAGGGTCGACGCGGTAGAACCGCTCGAAGATCCGGTCGATCTCGACCGACGGGATGCCGATGCCCTGATCGACGACGCTGATCTCCACGAAGTCCTCCACGCCCTTGGTGGTCACCAGCACGGTCGACTCGGCCTCGGAGTAGTGCACGGCGTTGGCGACCAGGTTGGCCACCGCGGTGGTGATCTGCTCCTCGTTGCCGAGCACCGTCAGCCCGTGCTCCCCGCCGGAGACGACCGAGATGCCCTTGGTCGCAGCATCGATGGCACTGGTGTCGACCGCCAGCGAGATGACCTCGTCCAGCCGCAGCGGCAGGGGCGACTCGAGGGGCTCGTCGCCCTGCAGACGGGACAGCTCGATCACCTGCTGCACCAGACGGACGAGCCGGTCGCTCTCGGTGAGCATGCGGTCCGCGAACCGAGAAACGGCACGGGGGTCGTCCGCGGCGTCCTTGACCGCGTCGGCCAGCACCCGGATCGCGCCGACGGGGGTCTTGAGCTCGTGGCTGACGTTGGCGACGAAGTCGCGCCGCACGTGCTCGACACGTCGCTCGCGGGTGCGGTCCTCGACCAGGGCGAGCACCAGCCGCGACCCCAGCGGCGCGACCCGCACGGTGACGTGGCGCGAGGGGGCATTGCGGCGCGCCATGACGAGCTCGGTCTCGCGGATCTGACCGTCACGACGCACCTGGGAGACCAGGGCCGCCAGCTCGTCGGAGACCAGGGAGGTGCCCCGCACCAGAGCCATCGCGTACGCCGGTGCGGAGGCCTTGAGCACCACGTCGGAGTCGTCGACGATCACCGCGCTGCTGCGGAGCACCGAGAGCACCGCCGCGACCGAGGCGGGCACGGCCGGCTCGTCGGAGACCGGCTCCCACCGCTGCTGGCGATCACTCAGGTGCCAGGCGAGGACCGCGCCGCCGGCGACCACCGCACCGAGGAGCGCGGCGAGGAATGCCTGCATCGTCGGATCCACACCCGGATCGTACGGTGCGGCGGGTCTGGTCCCCGCCCAGATGGCCGTGGGCACGGCCTGTTCATCCCGCGTTCACGCAATTGCTTCGTACGATCTCCTTCGCCACCTAGAGTGCGAGCCATGCGCGAACAGTTTCACGAACAGCTCGACCGGATCTTCGTCGACCTGGCAGGCATCTGCCGGTTGGTCGAGGCCGC
>JBAVCA010000146.1:0-1839 GCA_049586475.1 Nocardioides sp. | reverse complement strand
GTGCGATACAGCGTCTGCTTGATCGCCAGCACGTGCGGGTCGGCGGCCGCCTGCTCGAGGAAGCGCTGCACGGAGGTCGCGAACGAGTCGTAGGGGTGGTGCAGCAGGACGTCGTGGCGCCGCGCGGCCTTGAAGACGTCGACCGGCGCCGAGGACTCGACCTCGGCAAGACGGTGATGGGTGGTCGGCACGAAGGCGGGGAACTTCAGCTTGTCGCGGCTGAGGTTGGCGATGCCGTGCAGTCCGCGCAGGTCGAGCGGCCCGGGCAGCTTGAAGACCTCGTCGGTGGTGATGCCCAGCTCGGAGACCAGCAGCTCGAGGACGGCGTCGGAGATCGACTCCTCGACCTCGAGGCGCACCGGCGGGCCGAAGCGGCGCCGGAGGAGCTCCTTCTCCAGGGCGGCGAGCAGGTTCTCGGCGTCGTCCTCCTCGACCTCCAGGTCCTCGTTGCGCGTGACCCGGAACGTGTGAGCCTCGAGAACGTCCATCCCGGGGAACAGTCGCTTGAGGTGCGCGCTGATGACGTCCTCGAGCGGCACGAACCGAGCTCCCTTCGCCGAGGAGGCCAACGGCACGAACCGGTCGAAGGTCTGGGGCACCTTCACGCGAGCAAAGTGCTCCTTGTCGGCGTGCGGGTTGCGGATCACCACGGCGAGGTTGAGCGAGAGCCCCGAGATGTAGGGGAACGGGTGCGCCGGGTCGACGGCGAGCGGGGTCAGCACCGGGAAGATCCGGTCGCGGAAGAGCCGCTTGCAGTACTTCTGCTCCTCCCGGTCGAGGTCGTCCCACCGGACCAGCTCGATGTTCTCCTCGACCAGGGCCGGCACGATCTCGTCGCGGAAGAGCGCGGACTGGCGCTGGCTGAGCTCGCGGGTGGTGGTCCAGATCTGCTCCAGCACCTCGCGCGGCATCAGCCCCGAGGCGGCGCGGACGGCCAGCCCGGCTGCGATGCGCCGCTTGAGCCCGGCGACCCGCACCATGAAGAACTCGTCGAGGTTGCTGCTGAATATGGCCAAGAAGCGGGCTCGCTCGAGCAGCGGTTGGCCCTGGTCCTCCGCCAGCTCGAGCACGCGCTGGTTGAAGTGCAGCCACGACAGCTCGCGGTCGAGAAAGCGGTCCTCGAAGCCTTGGACGGCGGCGACGAGCTCGAGGTCCGGCTCGTAGATGCCGTCGACGTCGTAGGCCTCGTCGGGTACCCCGGTGGAGGAGGTCTCCGAGGACGAGGCGAGCGACGTGGCAGCGGTCGAGGACGCACCAGCGCCGGGGACGATCTCCAAGGACATGCCTTCACTGTGTCACCGTCGAGTGAACAGCAGGGTGAGGCGGAGGATAGGTTCCTGCGGGTGAGCCTCTCCGACAGCGTCGAAGCCCTTGCCCTCCGTTTCACGATGGGTCTGCCCGAGGTGGTGCAGCGGCGCCTGGGCGGCAAGCCGATCGTGCTCGACGGACAGACGCTCGCCCCCGAGTCTCAGCTGATGCTGCGACTCAAGGAGGTCGCCAGGCTGCCCGACGCCGCGACCCTGCCGATTGCCGAGGGTCGCGAGGTCCTCGCCCACGAGGCCGCGATCGCCGGCGGCAGGCAGCCCATCGGTGAGGTGCGCGACCTCCCTCTCGGGGATCTGCGCGGCCGGTTGTACGTACCGCGAGCGGCTGCGCCCGAGCCCGGGCCGATGTTGGTCTTCTTCCACGGCGGTGGCTTCATCTACGGCGACCTCGATTCCCACGACGCGTCCTGCCGGTTGCTGGCCGAGCGCGCCGGCGTACGGGTGCTGGCAGTTGACTACCGTCTCGCCCCCGAGCACCCGTTCCCCGCGGCGCACGACGACGCGCTCGCGGCCT
>JBAVCA010000145.1:0-9664 GCA_049586475.1 Nocardioides sp. | reverse complement strand
CGAAGTCACCGGCCAGGGTCTCGACCAGCATGGTGGCCATCTTGCTCTCTGACGCCTTCACCTCGCCCGCATCGATGGCGAAGTCGGGGGTGCGAATCTCGTCGGGCCACATCATCGTCTGCATCACGATGACGTCGTCGCGCACACGGAGCACCGCGACCGACGTGCGCTGGCGCAGCGCCACGGTGACGACAGCCACGCGGTCGGCGTCCAACAAGGCCTGGCGCAGCAGGGCGTAAGGCTTGGCGCCAGCCTTCTCGGGCTCGAGGTAGTAGGACTTCTCGAAGAGCATCGGATCGATCTGGTCGGTGGGCACGAACTTCTCGACCGCGATCTCGCGCGACGACGTCGAGGGCAGGTCGGCGAGGTCGTCGTCGGTAAGGACGACCATCTCGCCGTCCTCGGTCTCGTAGCCCTTGGCGATGTCGGCGTAAGCGACCTCTTCCCCGTCGATCGCGCACACACGCTGGTACTTGATCCGCCCGCCGTCCTTGGCATGTACCTGCCGGAACGAGACGTCGTGGCTCTCGGTGGCGGAGTAGAGCTTGACGGGGACACTGACCAGCCCGAAGGACACAGCGCCCTTCCAGATCGCACGCATGGGGAAAACCTCTCACCTGAGTTGAGCAGGACCACCAGTGTGACTGCTGAGGCATCGAGAATCCATCGGTCAAGATGTACCCATGCGTCCCATGCTCGCGACCAAGGGCGACCAGGTCCCGCTCGGCCCGGACTGGACCCACGAGGTGAAGTGGGACGGCATGCGGATCCTCGCCGAGTGCGGCGCGTCGCAGACCCGTCTGAGAAGTCGCAACGACAACGACGTCACGCCGGCCTGGCCCGACGTGACCTCCGCCGCGCTGCAGGGCCGGGACGCTGTGGTCGACGGTGAGATCATCGCCCTCAACGAGCACGGGCTGCCTGACTTCCGCACCCTGCAGGAGCGCATGCACGTGCGTGCCCGGGCCAGTGTGGATCGACTGGTGCATCGGGTTCCGGCCACCTTCATGGCCTTCGACCTGCTGCGCCTGGACGGCACCGACCTCACCGCTCGACCGCTTGCTGTGCGCCGCGAGCTGCTGGTCGAGGCGCTCGCGACGTCCTCGTGGCAGGTGCCGGCGTCCTACGACGACGGCCGGATGCTCCACGAGGCGACGCTGGCCCAGGGCCTGGAGGGGATCGTGAGCAAGAGGCTCGACTCGCGCTACCGGGTGGGGGAGCGCAGCGCGCACTGGCTGAAGTTCGCCCACCGGCATCGCGGCTCCTACGTGGTCGGCGGATGGCGCCCGCAGGAGGGCACCACCGACCGGTTGGCCGCCTTGCTGGTGGGAGAGGTGACCTCCGACGGTCTCTTCTATCGTGGTCGGGTTGGTAGCGGCATCGGCGCAAAGCACGGCCGCGCGCTTGCTGAGGCGGTTGCGGGGATCGCCAGGGCGACGAGCCCGTTCGACGACGAGGTGCCGCGGGTGGATGCGGCCGGGAGCAGGTGGGTGGAGCCGGTGCTGGTGGTCGACGTCGATACCCACGGACGCGGGCATACCCGCCTGCGGCAGCCGTCCTACCAAGGGTTGCGGCTCGACCTGGCTGCGGACGAGCTCTGATGGCGGGCGCTGACGAGGTCCGCGTCGAGGTGGAGGGCCGCACCCTGGTGATCAAGAACCTCGCCAAGGTGCTCTACCCGCAGACCGGCACGACGAAGGGCGAGGTGCTCGACTACTACGCCCGCATCGCCCCGATCCTGCTGCCTCACCTGCGCGACCGCGCGGTGACCCGGATCCGCTGGCCGCACGGCGTCGAGGGACTGAGCTTCTTCGAGAAGAACGCCCCGGCCGGCACGCCGTCCTGGGTCCGCACGGCACGCGTGCCCACCACGGGCAGTCGCGCAGGGGCGTCGGGTTCAACCGAGACCCTGACCTTTCCGGTGATCGATGACCTCGCGACGCTCACGTGGTTGGCCAACTTGGCCGCCATCGAGCTGCACGTGCACCAGTGGCGCGTCGGCCGCAACGGCCGCCCGCGCAACGCCGACCGGATGGTGATCGACCTGGACCCCGGCGAGCCGGCAGGACTGCACGAGTGCTGCCAGGTGGCTCTGCTGGTGCGCGACAAGCTCGTCGAGCGGGGACTGGACGGGCGTCCGGTGCTCAGCGGGAGCAAGGGACTGCACCTCTACGCCACACTTCCCTCGCGGCTGCCGAGTGGCGAGGCGACGGCGTTGGCCAAGGAGGTCGCCGAAGAGCTCCAGGCCGAGCACCCGCGGCTGGTGACCGCGACGATGACCAAGGCCAGGCGGCACGGGAAGATCTTTCTGGACTGGTCGCAGAACGCTGCTGCCAAGACCACGATCGCGCCGTACTCGCTGCGCGGTCGAGAGCGGCCGCACGCGGCCGCGCCGGTCTCCTGGGACGAGGTCAGCGCGGGAGCAGAGGACCCGTTCGGGCTCGAGCAGCTGCGCTTCGAGGAGGTCCTGGAACGCGTCGAGCAGCTCGGTGACCTCTTTGCCGAGCCGCCGACAGGCTGACGCCATCCCTCGAATGGGCCTATGCTCCCCGGGTGACGGGTGAGCCGGTACGGGTCGGTGTGGTCGACGAGTACGAGCTCGTCGTAGCGGGCCTGGTGTCTGCCCTGGCGCCGTACGACCAGCGGGTGCGGGTCGTCGCCCTGGACTCCTCGGCCGAGATGACGCCCGGCCGGCTCGATCTGCTGCTCTACGACACCTTCGACGAGCGACGCCACGTCGACGCTGCTCGACTCGCGGCGGGGTGGGGCGCCAGGCTGGTGGTCTTCAGCTGGAGATCCGACCCGCTTCGCGTGAGCTGGGCACTCGAGAACGGCGCGATCGGCTACGTGCTCAAGTCGCTGCCCGCCGAGAAGATCGTGGTCGCGCTTGAGCAGGCGTTCGCGGGGACGACAGTGCGCCCACCACCGGTGGTGCTTCCCGAGCACGGTCCCCACCTCACGCCCCGCGAGACGGAGGTCGTGCACCTGATCGCCAGTGGTCTGACCAACGAGCAGATCGCCGACCTGCTGTTCCTGAGCATCAACTCGATCAAAAGCCACATCCGCTCGGCCTATCGCAAGATGGGTGTCTCGCGTCGCTCGCAGGCGGTCACCTGGGCCTTCGTCAACGGTCTGGCACACGAAGACCTACCAGAGCCGCGTAAGGTTTGAACCTCGACGTGCGGGAGGTGGCCTGATGGGAGATCGAGCCACTTTGGTGAGCGAGTTGACCAAAGAGTTCGCCACACTCTCTGCCGAGGAGCCCTTTGCGCTCCGGCTCTGTCGCGCGTTCACCAGGCTCGCTCAAGCCGATGGCGGGGCGATCTCGCTAGGCTTCGACACCTCGGAACGCACCGTGCTGTGCGTTACCGACGACTGGGTCTCGCTCGTCGAAGACGTTCAGGACGCACTGGGGCTAGGCCCCTCGCTGGACGCTCTCCGCACGGCCGAGCCGGTGCTCTGCGAGTCGCTGGACGAGCAGGCGTGGAGGTGGCCGGTGCTGATGAGGTCGATGCCCCCATCGGTCTCGCCCACGCTGCTCTATGCGTTCCCGATGCGCCCGGAGAGCACGTTGGTGGGCGTCGTGAGCCTGCACGTGCGAGCCAGCCGGCCGCTGGCCAGGCCACCTGTCGATCTGGAGTTCCTGGCCGATGTGCTGGGCTCGGCCATCGTCGGCGGGGTCGGTGTCGACGCTGCTCAACCCGTCCTGTGGTCGGAGCGTGATCGGATCTCGCAGGCCACCGGTATGGTCGTGGCCCAGCTCGGGCTGCGCGCAACGGACGCCCTCGCCGTGCTGAGGGCTCACGCGTTCGCCCACGAGGCGTCGGTGGCCGAGATCAGCCGCCTGGTGCTCGACAGATCGTTGACCTTCACTGACGACGAACGAAAGGACTCCTGATGTCGCGTACTGCAACGCTCGCCTCGGCGCTGTCGGAGGCCGCCTCGGCTCTGGTGGGCGACCCGGACGTGACCGACATCCTTCATCGCATCGTCAACGACTGTGAGGACGTGCTCGACGCCGACGCGGTAGCCATCCTGGTGCGTGACGCCAGTGGAGAGCTGTCGTTGCTCAGTGCGACCACCCACGAGGCGGCCGACCTCGAGCTGCTCCAGATCCAGCGCTCCTCGGGCCCGTGCGTCGAGGTCCTCAGCAGCGGCGAGGCGCTGGCGGTCTCCGGCAGCGCACAGCTCGCGGAGCGGTGGCAGGAGGTCGGTCGCGCCATCGCCGAAGCAGGCTTCGAGAGCGTCGAGGCATTCCCGTTGCGCTGGCGCGGCACCGTCCTCGGCGGTCTCAACGTGTTCCGTGCCGCAGCCCCTCAAGCCCCGATGCGTGCCCTGACCGGGCAGGCCTTCGCAGACATCGCCACCCTGGCAGTCGTCTACTCGTTGCCGCTGTCAGCCGACTACGCCTCGAAGAGGCTTCACGAGGCGCTCAACGCGCGCGAGCTGGTCGAGCAGGCCAAGGGAGTGTTGGCCTTCGTCGAGGGGGTCGACATGAGCGAGGCCTACGGACGGCTGATCCGGCGGGCCGAGGCGAGCGGCCAGACCCTCACGAACGAAGCTGCTGCCGTGATCGACGGGCAGCACCGCACCCCCGGTTCGTAGCTTCCAGCAACGCTGACTAGACATCTTGCGCGGCGACTGCGGCGGGTGAACACTGGATGGATCATCCGAGGCTCGAGCAGCGCAGCGAAGTGATCACGTGAGTCCAGATCTTCCATCAGGTGACGGGGAACGGACCTTCACGCCTCCAGGCAAGGGGCCATGGGAGCTGGAGTCGACCCACTTCGCGCGGCCGTCCACCAGGGTGGTCCAGCAGTGCTTCAGTGACGGTTTCGTCCGTGGTTTCAGCGAGGGCACCGCGAAGTTCGGCGTGCTGCTCTCGCACCTGGAGCCGGGCATCGCCGGAGACTTCGTGTACTTGCAACCGGTCGCGGTCGGTGCCCCTGCTGGCGCCATGGGGCCACCACCGAAGCCGGTGCTGATGTTGCTCAGTCGCGTGCACCCGTTGCTGCGCAGGCGGATCAACACCGCGGTGACAGCATTCGAGCAGAAGCGGTGGCGGGCCGATCTTGTGCACTGGGACGAAGTGGACAAGCCAGCGATCATCGCCCGGCACCGAGAGATCCAGGCGATCGACGTGGCCTCGCTCTCGGACGCTTCGCTCGCGGATCACTTGGAGTCCTGCTTCCACCACCTGACCGAGAGCAACTACCTCCACCACAAGTACACGATGGCGGCGTGCCTGCCGGTGGGGGACTTCTTGGCTGGGACCCAGGCCTGGACCGGCGCGTCGTTCGGTGAGCTGATGACGTTGGTGAAAGGACACTCGGCGATCTCACGAGGTTTCGCGGCTGAGGAGCTCGATCAGGCCGCGAAGGTGGTCGCCGTCGACGATGATGCGCGAGAGGTTCTCGCGAGATCGGACCCCAGCGTGGAGGTGCTGGCGTCCCTGGCTGCGCACCCGGGGGTGGGAGAGTCCGTCGGCCGGTACCTCGATGCGGTGCGGTGGCGCTGCGTTGGTTACGACGTGGGGGATGCCGCGGCAGGTGAGCTTCCCGACGTCCTGCTGGAGACGCTGCGCACTGCGTTGCGGAGTCCGGGACAGGCAGCAACGGACCAGATCGGTCTGGCCGCGATTCGCGACCGCGTCCCGGCCGAGCACCGTGAGGACTTCGACGACCGGCTCGCTGAGATGCGGCTGATGTACCGGCTCCGCGACGAGCGCGCCGTGTTCACCGATGGGTGGGCGACCGGTCTGACGCGCCGCGCACTGCTGGAGGCCGGCCGGCGGTTGGCAGAATCTGGGGCGCTCCACACCGACCAGCACGGCCTGGATCTCGAGCCGGACGAAGTGACCGGAGCCCTCCGCGGCGCAGCTACGCCGGATGCCGACGAGGTCGCCGAGCGCTTCCGCTGGCGCACCACCCGCACGGTCGCTGATGCGCCGCCGTTCTTGACGGCGATGCCCGCGCCGCCACCCCCGACGCAGTGGCTGCCCAAGAAGGCTCGACGCAGTGCCGCGGCCATCAACACGTTCCTGTTCAGCCTGTTCGGCGTGGCCGAGACGCCGAACACCGACACCGTGCTCAGCGGCCTCGCAGTGAGCGACGGCACCTACGAGGGTGTCGCGCGCCTGGTCGAGAACTCCGCCGACTTCGATCGGATCCAAGCCGGTGACGTCCTGGTGACCCGGATGACTTCCCCCTACTTCAACGTCGTTCTGCCGTTGCTGGGCGCGCTCGTCACCGATCGAGGAGGACAGCTCTGTCACGCCGCGATCGTGGCGCGGGAGTACGGGATCCCCGGGATCGTGGGCACCCGCGATGCGACGCGGGTGATTCGCGACGGTGCCCGCGTGCGGGTCGACGGAGGCACCGGCGAGGTACGGCTGCTGGAGTGAGCGCGTGCCTGCTGACCCCGTTGGCCGAGGCGACGGATGCGCTCGCTTTCGGCGGCAAGAACGCCCAGCTCGCTGTCGCGCTCGGCGCGGGACTGCCCGTCCCAGGCGGCTATGCGCTGTCGTGGGAGGCCGTCGACGACGGGGTGATGTCGATGGACACGCTTCCTGAGCGGTTGGGCCTGTTCGACGACGAGCCCGGACCGTGGGCCGTCCGCTCCAGCGCGGTGGGCGAGGACTCCGCTGCGGCATCGTTCGCGGGGGCGCACCTGAGCGTGCTCGGAGTGGTGGGACGCCTCGCGGTGGCTGAGGCGATCGCGCGAGTACATGCCTCCGGGAACGAGCCTGCCGCTCGTGCCTACCGCGAGCGGTGCGGTGCAGAGGCGACCCTGCGGATGGGGGTGGTCGTGCAGCAGATGGTCGCAGCAGATGTCGCTGGCGTCCTGTTCACGAGCAACCCGGTGACCGGGGTGGTCGAGCGAGTGGTCGAGGCGAGCTGGGGGTTGGGTGAGTCGGTGGTCTCGGGGTCGGTGACCCCCGACCAGTACCGCTTCGACGGCAGCGGCCGGCTGCTGGGGCGGATCGCCGGGGAGAAGGACCGTGCCATCTGGTTGCGCGCCGACGGCACCACGCACGAGTCCATGATCAGTGGGGACCGGGTCGACGCCTTCTGCCTTGAGGCCGCGCACCTTGCTGACCTGAACGACCTTGCCACGGCCTGCGACCAGGTCTTCGACGACACCCAGCACGACATCGAGTTCGCGTTCGCAGATGGCGAGCTCTACCTGCTGCAGCGCCGCCCGATCACCCATGGCTGAGCCCGGTCGAGCCCGCGGTCTCGCCGCGGCCCTGCTGACCGCGAGCCTGATGCCGCTGAACTCGACGATGATCGCAGTGGCCATCCCCGACATCGCCCGAGAGCTCGACAGCGACCCGGCCATGGTCACCCAAGCTCTGGTCGCGACCTATCTGATCGCCGCGATCGCACTGCAGAGCCCCGGCGGAAAGCTGGGCGACCTGGTGGGTCACCGGCGGATCTTCGCAGTCGGGCAGGTGTCGATCGGGATCGGGGCGCTGCTCGGCTACCTGGCGCCGAGCCTGACCCTGCTCGCGGGCGCGCGACTGCTCATCGCCGCCGGTGGGGCGCTGGTGGTGCCGGCCACCGTCGCGCTGTTGCGCACCGAGCTGCCGCTCGATCGCCGGGGGCGAGCGTTCGGCACCTTCGGCGCTGTGATGGCACTGGCCGCGGCCGCAGGACCGGTCCTCGGTGGCGTCCTCGTCGAACACTTCGGCTGGGAGTCACTCTTCCTGGTCAACGTGCCGGTGCTTGCGCTCTCGGTGATCCTGGGCGCCGGGGTCCGGCACCGCTCGACAACGGTGCGACGGACGTCTTTCGACTGGACCGGCTCGACCCTGCTCACGGGTGCCCTGGTGCTGCTGGTCGTCGGGGCGCAGCGCTCAGACCTGCTGGTCGGCGCTGCCTACGTCGGAGCAGGAATCGCAGCATTGGCGCCATTCGTGTGGTGGGAGCGACGCGCCGAGGACCCGGTCGTGGCGTTCTCCTTGTTCGCCGCCGTCCCGTTTCTGGCGGGCACGCTGCTGATCGCCCTGCAAAACCTGGTGCTCTACGCCCTGCTCTTCGAGCTGCCGTTGCTCCTTGAGACCCGATTCGGCCAAGGTGCCCTGGAGACGGGTCAGACGCTGGTCTTCCTGATGCTGGCGATGGTGGTCACCTCTCTGGTGGCCGGGCGGCTGACCGATCGCTTCGGTGCCCGCCCGCTGGCCGTCACGGGCTCACTGCTCGCGGTCGTTGCGATCGCGCTGATGCTGGCTTCTGACCTGACCGGGCCGGCCGACGTCCGCCCACCCCTGGTCCTGCTGGGGATCGGGCTCGGGATCACCGGGCCGGCTGCCCAGACCGCCTCGCTGTCGGCGGTGTCGAGTGAGCAGAGTGGGATGGCGGCTGGTCTCAGCTCGACCATGCGCTACCTCGGCGGGGTAATCGGGATCGCGATTCTGGGCCGGCTTGTCGACTTCGACGGCAGCCGGACCGCCATCCTGTCCGAGCACCGGGCTGCGCTCGTGGTCTTCACCTGCGTGCTGCTAGCCGGGCTGCTGTGCGCGCTGGCCCTGCCCGGAGGGCGAGCGTCTCCGAGCGCGAAGCGGTCTGCGGCAGCTGCGGAAGCAGCCTGAGAGCGGTGACTGCCCGCTTCTCGCGACTGCACGCGGACCTGGCGTCGAGCCCGCCGAGGCTGAGAACTGCTCACCCACGCCCGCCGCCGGGTCGTTATCCACAATGTGTTTGTCGCCCTTCCGCTCGGGCAGCACGACGTCTACGTTGCTAGGCAAGGATCCTGACTCGGGAAACGGGGACCGGCATGACGATGACGCGCGCCGTGAAGGACGAGCGCCGCGACGACCAGGGCGTAGTCGAGGTGCTCGACGCCGACCTTCGCGATCTCGTTCGTCGCGAAGGGATCGACCCGCAGCGCGACGTGGACGTCGTCCGTCGGATTGCGACCTCCGTGGTGCGTGAGCACGACGAGCGCAGCTTGACCGGGATGGTCGCTCCCGTTGTGGACGCCGAGGGGCTGGTGGGTGAGCTCGTGGCGCGGGTCTCCGGGTTCGGGTCCTTGCAGCCCCTCCTCGACGATCCGCTCGTGGAGGAAATCTGGATCAACGAGCCGTCGCGCGTGTTCGTGGCACGCCAAGGTCGCCACGAGCTGACCAACCTGGTGCTGACGGAGGCTCAGGTCAGCGAGCTGGTCGAGCGGATGCTGAAGTCGAGCGGTCGGCGCCTTGATGTGAGCTCACCGTTCGTCGATGCGATGCTGCCAGAGGGTCACCGGCTGCACGTGGTGCTGAATGGACTTGCGCACGGTTTCACCGCGGTCAACATCCGCAAGTTCGTCCTCAGGGCGGCTCTGCTCGACGACCTCGTCGAGCTGGGCAGCTTGAGTCCGCGCGCCGCAGCATTCCTGGAGGCGAGCGTGCAGGCTGGTCAGAACATCCTGATCGCCGGGTCGACCCAGGCGGGCAAGACCACCATGCTGAACTGTCTTGCGGCCGCGATCCCCGGCGGAGAGCGTGTGGTGAGCGCTGAAGAGATCTTCGAGCTGCGCTTCGATCACCCCGATTGGGTCGCGATGCAGACCAGGCAGTCCGGGCTGGAGGGCAACGGGGAGATCCACCTGCGGCATCTCGTCAAGGAGTCGTTACGGATGCGTCCGTCGCGGATCATCGTGGGTGAGGTGCGCGCTGAGG
>JBAVCA010000144.1:0-9685 GCA_049586475.1 Nocardioides sp. | reverse complement strand
CCAGGTCGGTGTCGAGGAACCGCTCGTAGTGCCCGATGTCGAGGTCGGTCTCGGCCCCGTCGTTGGTCACGAAGACCTCACCGTGCTGGAACGGGTTCATCGTCCCCGGGTCCACGTTCAGGTAGGGATCGAGCTTCTGCATCGTCACCCGCAAGCCGCGCGAGCGGAGCAATCGACCCAGGCTCGAGGCCGTGAGTCCCTTGCCCAGGGAGGAGGCGACTCCTCCGGTGACGAACACGTGCTTTGTCTGCTCAGATCCCGGCTGCCTCACGGAACTTCATGCTATCCCAGGATCGCCGCTCGCGCTTGCCTGGGGTGTGCGCGTCGGACGTAGGTGAGAACTCCGGTGCTCAGCCTTGAGCGCGCGCGACCTCGAGAAGCTCTCGCGCGTGCGCCAAGGCGGTGTCGGAGTCGCTCAGACCGGCGAGCATCCGGGAGAGCTCCTGCTCCCGCGACGCGTCGTCGAGGACCGTCAAGCCTGAGCTGGTCACGGTGCCGTCGCTGGACTTGCGCACCAGCACGTGCCGGTCGGCGTATGCCGCCACCTGCGGCAGGTGGGTCACCACCAGCACCTGGGCGGTGCGCGCCAGCTCGGCCAGACGGCGGCCGACCTCGACCGCGGCGGCGCCACCGACCCCGGCGTCCACCTCGTCGAAGACGAAGGTCGGGACCGGGCTGGTGCCGGCCAAGGAGACCTCCAGCGCGAGCATCACCCGGGAGAGCTCACCGCCCGAGGCGCCCTTGTTGAGCGCACGGGGCTCAGAGCCGGCGTTGGCCGCCAGCAGGATGGCCACGTCGTCGGCTCCGTGCGCTGCGGGCTCGATGTCGGTGACCGCGATCGTGATGACCGCGTGCGGCATCGCGAGCAGGGTCAGCTCGTCGGTGACCTGGCGCTCCAGGCGTGCGGCCGCCTCCCGGCGCGCGGCGCTCAAGGCGGCACCTGCCGCGAGCAAGGCCTCCTGCAGGTGGTCGCGCTCGATGGTGAGCGCAGCGATCTGCTCGTCAGTGGAGTCCAGCTCGAGCAGCCGGGTGCTGGCCTCGCGCGCCCAGGTCAGGACCTCGTCGATCGTCTCGCCGTACTTGCGGGTGAGCGCGGTCAACGAGGCCCGACGTTCCGAGGTCGCGGCCAGCCGGGCTGGGTCGGTGTCGATCCGGTCGGCATAGGACGCGACGTCGGCGGCCACGTCGGAGACCAGGTAGGTGATCTCGGCCAACCGGTCGGCGAGGCCAGCCGCCTCCGGGTCGTGGTCGCGGACGCCGTCGAGGTGGCCCCGCGCCGCCGACGTGGTGGTCAGCGCATCGGCCCCTCCGGAGTCGCTGGACAGCGCCTCCCGCGCCTGCTCGGCCGCGGTGCGCAGGGTGTCGGCGTACCCCAAGCGGGACTCGTCGGCCGCGAGGGTCACGTCCTCGCCTGGATGAGGGTCGACCTGCTCGATCTCGGTCAGACCGAACCGGAGCACGTCGGCCTCCCGGGCGCGCTCGCGGGCGGTGGCCACGACGTCGTCGAGGCGACGCGTAGTGGCGGCGAGTCGTTGGTAGAGGTCGCTGTAGGCACTCAGTGCGGCAGCCACCGGCGCCGCTCCGAACCGGTCGAGGGCGTCGCGCTGGGCCCGCGGGAGGAGCAGGCGGTGCTGGTCGGACTGCCCGTGCACGGCCACGAGCGGCTCGGCGATCTCGGTGAGCGCGGACACCGGGACCGAGGCCCCGCCGACGAACGCTCGCGAGCGTCCCTCGGCGGCGACGTTGCGGGCCAGGACGACGACGCCGTCCTCGACCTCGCCTCCGACCTCCTCCACCGCCGCTCGGAAGTCGACGAGCTCACCGACGCGCACGACACCTTCGACCCGGGCCTGCTTCGCTCCGATGCGAACCGCTCCACTGTCAGCACGGCCACCGAGCAACAGTCCGAGCGCGGTGACGACCATCGTCTTGCCGGCGCCGGTCTCTCCGGTGATCACGGTCAGCCCGGGCCCGAGCTCGAGCACGGAGGCGTCGATGACGCCGAGCTGAGTGATCCGGATCTCCTCGATCACGGCGCCTCGCTCCCCCGGCCGACTCGCAGGCGGCGTTCGCCCTCGCCGCGCCAGCCGTCGACCGGCAGCCCGAACTTGGCGACCAGGCGGTCCGTGAACGGCGCCTCGTGGAGGCGAGCCAGTCGGACGGGCTCGATGCCACGGCGCACCTCCACCCGCGCACCTGGCGGCAGCTCGACCGTGCGGCGAACGTCGCACCACAGCACGGCGGCGCCGTCGGGGCGGGCGATGACCTCGATGGCGATCACCGAGTCCGGGCCGGTGACCATGGGACGCGCGAAAAGAGCGTGCGCGCTGATCGGCACCAGGCACAGGGCCTCGACCTGGGGCCAGACAACCGGCCCACCGGCGCTGAAGTTGTAGGCCGTGGAGCCGGTCGGGGTGGCGCACACGACGCCGTCGCAGGACCATCGCGACAGCGGGCGACCGTCGATCTCCACGAGGACCTCGATCATCCGCTCGCGAGCGGACTTCTCGACGCTCGCCTCGTTGACCGCGAAGGTGGAGCTGATCGGCTGTCCGTCCAGGGTGACCTGCACGTCGAGCGTCAGGCGGTCCTCCACGGTGTAGCGCGAGCCGACGATCGCCTCGATCGTGAAGTCGACCTCCTCGGGCTCGGCTTCGGCGAGGAACCCGACGTGCCCCAGGTTGACCCCGAGCACGGGCACGCGGTCGCCGTGGGTGATCTCGGCGGCTCGCAGAATGCTCCCGTCGCCGCCGATGACCAACGCCAGCTCGCAGTCCTTGCCGGCCTCGGCCTCGGACTCGGTGAGCTCGAGGACCGGTGAGTAGTCCTCCGGCTCGACGTCGAGGTCCTTGGCCTCACCGGCCAGCAACCGGACCATGATCCCGTGAGCAGTCAGGCCGGTGATGAACGAGCGCGCGACCGAGCGGGCCTCGGGACGTCCGGTGTGGGTCAGCAGCAGCACGCGGCGTACGGCTCCGGCCGGTGCTGAGGTCGACGAGGTCACGGTCACGGCCCCAGCCTCTCACCCGGTGCCCCCAGGGCGCGGGTGCGATGCACCTCTGCGGCGATCGCGTCGTCGGGAAGGGAGGCCGGACCGCGGCGCAGCCAGAGGAAGAACTCCACGTTGCCCGCCGGCCCGGGCAACGGGCTCACTGTCACCGCCTGGGCCCCCCAGCCGCGCCGGCCGGCCGCATCAGCGACGGCGGTGACGGCCTCGACGCGTAGCTCGGGATCTCGCACCACCCCGCCCTTGCCGACTCGGTCCTTGCCGACCTCGAACTGTGGCTTGACCATCAGGGCGAGGTCACCGTCCTCGACGGTGACCCCGGTCAGGGCGTCGAGCACGAGCTCGAGGGAGATGAAGGACAGGTCGCCGACCACGAGGTCGACGGGACCATCGACGAGATCGGGGGTGAGCTCGCGCACGTTCTGGCGGTCGTACACCCGGACCCGATCGTCGGAGCGCAGCGACCAGGCCAGCTGCCCGTAGCCGACGTCGACCGCGACGACTTCGCGCGCACCGCGGCGCAGCAGCACGTCGGTGAAACCACCGGTGGACGCACCGGCGTCGAGACAACGGCGTCCTTCGACGAGGAGCCCGGCAGGCTCGAAGACGGCGAGGGCCCCGGCAAGCTTGTGTCCGCCGCGCGAGACGTAGTCAGGTCGATCAGGATCGCTGGTGACCACGATCGCCACGTCGGTGGTGACCCCGGTGGCTGACTTCGTCGCGATGCCCCCCGAGACCTTCACCCGGCCTGCCGCGACGAGCTCACCAGCGTGCTCACGGGAGCGTGCCAGCCCGCGACGGACGAGCTCGGCGTCCAGGCGTAGCCGTCGTGGAGGCACTGCGACTCAGGCCGGACCGGCGTCAGTCGCCGCGGCATCCGGATCGTCGAGGACCGCCCGCAGCTCGAGGTGGGCCTGTTCGTAGACACCCACCTGATCCTCCAGCGACCCGCTGCCGATACCAGAAGCACTGCCGACATCGGTGACATGGGCGACATTGGCGATGCTGGCGATCACGCCGTCCACGCGCGGCAGGCCCGTGCTGCCGGGGCGCTCGAGGATGATGTCGGGGTCGTCCCAGACGTCGGCACCCTGCTCCTGGCTCATGGGTCCGAGGCTACCGGCCCGGACCCCCGGAGCTGGCGCGGGGAGGCGTGGGCACCTCGAGGTCGGAGACGTCCGCGACGTCACCCTCGTCATCCAGGTGAGTCCACGCAGCGGCCGCGACGCAGCGCCACCAGTCGGCGGGGGCTCCCTCTCCCCGGCATTGCAGGCGCTCGGAGGCGACCTGGGCCACCCAGCCGCCCAGGGCCCACCCGTGGTCACGGCGCTCGGGGGCCCGGTGGCGTTCGCGGAGCGTGCCGAGGTCAGGGCCGAGATAGGTCGGTCGTTCCTCCGGTCGGGCCGCAACGAGCTCGTCGAGGCCGGTGACCCCGGTCAGGACCAGCAACGAATCGATCCCGACTCTGCGGGCGCCTTGGATGTCGGTGTCGAGACGATCACCGATCATCAGGGGCCGCTCACCACCCACACGTCGGATCGTCTCGTCCAGCAACGGGCGCTCGGGCTTGCCGGCGACCACCGGATCGACGCCGGCGAAGCGCTGGAGCGTCTCCACCAGGACGCCGTGCCCCGGAGCCACGCCGAAGGCAGTCGGAATGCTGCCATCGGTGTTACTGGCCACCCACCACAAACCATCGCGGATCCGGACGGCGGCGCGCATCACCGCTGACCACCGTACGTCGGGTCCGTAGCCGGTCACGATCGCCTCGGCGTCTTCCTCGACGTCGACGGCCACCAGCTGCTCGGCGAGCACAGCGGCGTGCAGCCCCTCGCCTCCCAGGACGACGACGGCAGCCCCGACCCCGATTCGCTCGCGAAGCACTCTGGCTGCGGCTTGGGCGGAGGTCACGACGTCGCTCTCCCGAGCACTCACCCCCAGCTCGCGCAGGTGCTGGGCGACTCTCCCAGGTTGCCGCGCCGCGTTGTTGGTGATGAAGGCGCACCGCATGCCGTCCCCGCGGACGGCCTCGAGGTGCTCGGCGGCGCCCGCGACCGCCTTCCCGCCGATGTAGACCACCCCGTCGAGGTCGAACATCCCCAGATCGTGGATCCGACTGAGCGCGTCACTCGAGGAGGCCAGCACCACGGCAGTCTGACACGCTGTCAGGAGGCGGCCCCTATCCTGGTCGAGATGACAACCGGGACGGTAGTGACGCCGCCCTACGTGGCTGGCCCCTTGCAGCTGGCCCCCTTCAGGGCGGTGCGGCTGGTGGCGTCTCGCGTCAGCGATCCCGCCAGCGCCCGGCTCTTCGCCAAGCCGTTTCACACCGTGACGGAGCGGTTGAAGCGCTGGGAGCAGCGAGGCTTCCTGGTGCACGATCCGACTCCCTCGTTGTACCTGCACGAGTACACCGCGAACGCGGTCACCATCCGGGGACTTGTCGGTGGCCTGGACGTCTCCAGGCGGGCCAGGTCGCTGGAGGAGCGTGCGGTCCTGCCCCACGAGGGGATCTACCCGGCACAAGCAGACGAGCTGGCCGACCGGATGGGTCAAATGGCACTCAACCCCGCTCCGATCCTGCTCGTCCAGAACTCTCCGGCACCGTTGCGCGAACTCTTGGCGCAGCAGCGAGCTCGATCGCCGCAGCTGGGGTTCACCGATCGCAGCGGGCACACCCATCGCATCTGGATCATCGACGACCCTAGCGACCTGGCCACGATCGCGCGCCTGCTGGCACCCACCTCCGCGGTGATCGCCGACGGTCATCACCGGTACGCGGCGTACCTACGCCTGCAGCAGCGCCAACCGGGAACCGGGTACGACCGCGGGCTGGCGATGGTCGTCGACCAGGGCGACACCCCACTCTTCCTCGGCGCCATCCATCGGGTGCTGCACGGCTCGAGCATCGACGACGTGGCCGCAGCGGCCGCGTCGGCCGGGATCGACACCACGCCAGCCAGCGGCTCCGAAGCCCTGGCCTGTCTGGCACCCGGCACCCTCATCGCCACCGACAGCGAGCGCTGGCTGAAGCTGGACGTCGGCCGGCATCCCGACCGGGTCGAGGTCGAGACCTTGCACCAGCGGCTCGTGCCGGCCCTCGCACACGGCCCCTCGCGGGTCGCGCACCTGCACAGCGCGGCGGAGGCCATCGCGCACGCTCAGGTCGATCACGCCACCGCGATCCTCCTTCCCGCAGCAGGCTTCGAGCAGGTGCAGCGAGCGGTGCGCGGAGACCGGTTGCTCCCCGAGAAGGCGACCTCGTTCCAACCCAAACCGCCGCTCGGGGTCTTCCTCAGGTTCGTGTGCGACGAGGGCGACGCCCTGCCCACGCCCCGACCTGGACCCCGAGCTGGACCCCGACCTGGACCCCGACCTGGACCCCGCCCCGGATCCGACCCGGGTGAGAGCGTCGGGGGCTAGGTCTCGGCCTTCGGATGCCGCCGGTAGACCGACACGTGCGGGTCACCCTCGGCCCAGAAGCGCCAAGCCCGTCGGGACTCCAGACGAAGTCCGACGCGCGGGCCGGCGGTGTACGGCACCCGCGCCTGGCCGGCCAGGGTGAGGACTACCGGCCCCCTCGCCAGGTCTCCCCCGCCGTGTGACAGGTCGATGCCGAGTGCCCGGCACAACAGGGCGGGCCCCCGAGCCAGGTCACGATCGCCGGCCCCGGCGCGTCGGGCACGAGCCACGGCGTGGCCCTCGACGACCTCGCCGGCTCGCAGCAGGACCGCTGCGGCGGTGCCCTCGTCACCGACGACGACGTTCGCGCATACATGCATCCCATAGCTCAGGTAGCAGTAGAGAAACCCGGGCGGCCCGAACATGATCGCGCTGCGTGGCGTCGGCCCACGGAAGGCGTGCGAGCCGGCATCCGAGGTCCCGCCGTACGCCTCGACCTCCGTGAGCCGCACGGCGACCTCTCCGTGGCGTACGACGGCGCCCAGCAGGCTCGGTGCGACCTCCTCGACCGGACCGAGCAGCTCAGGCCAGGCGCTCACGCAAACCCACCACGAGCGCAGCAACCTCGCTGAGCTGCTCCTTGACGCGCTCGGGCGCGGTGCCGCCACGGCCGTTGCGGGCGCCGACCGACCCGGCGACCGTGAGCACCTCGCGCACCGCCGGGGTCAGGTGCACCGAGATGGCGGCGTACTCCTCGTCGCTCAGCTCGTGCAGCTCGATCCCCAGCTCCTCACACCGCTGCACGCAGGCGCCGGCGACCTCGTGCGCGATCCGGAACGCCACGCCCTCGCGGACCAGCCACTCGGCGACGTCGGTGGCCAGTGAGAAGCCCTGCGGAGCCAGCTCCGCCATCCGCTCGGTATCGAACGTCAGCGTCGCGACCATCCCGGAGAACGCGGGCAGCAGCACCTCGAGGGTGTCGATGGAGTCGAAGACCGGCTCCTTGTCCTCCTGGAGGTCACGGTTGTAGGCCAGTGGCAGTGCCTTCAAGGTCGCCAACAGCCCGGAGAGGTTGCCGATCAACCGACCGGCCTTGCCGCGCGCCAGCTCAGCGATGTCCGGGTTCTTCTTCTGCGGCATGATGCTCGACCCGGTGGACCACGAGTCGTGCAGTCGGACGAAACCGAACTCTCGGGTGGACCAGAGAATGACCTCCTCGGCGAGACGAGAGACGTCGACGCCGATCTGGGCGCAGACGAAGGCGAGCTCGGCGACGAAGTCACGAGCCGACGTGCCGTCGATGGAGTTGGCACTCGAGCCCGTGAAGCCGAGCTCGGCCGCGACGGCCACCGGGTCCAGGCCGAGGGTCTGGCCGGCCAGAGCCCCCGAGCCGTACGGCGAGTCGGCTGCTACCCGAGCGTCCCAGTCGAGGATCCGGCTCACGTCTCGCAGCAGGGGGTGGGCGTGCGCGAGCAGGTGGTGCGCGAGCAGTACCGGCTGCGCGTGCTGCAGGTGCGTGCGCCCAGGCATCACTGCCCCGACATGGGCCCGCGACTGCTCCACGAGCACCTCGACGAGCGCGAGGACCTCGTGAGCGACGAGCCGGGCGTGGTCGCGCAGGAACATCTTGAACAACGTCGCGATCTGGTCGTTGCGGCTGCGCCCCGCACGTAACCTGCCGCCGACCTCGGCACCCACCTCCTCGAGCAGCAGGCGCTCCAGGGCGCCGTGGACGTCTTCGTCGGACTCATCCGGCTGCAAGGAGCCGTCGTGGAAGCGTTCCTCCAGCACGGTCAGGCCGCGTTCGAGCTCACCCATCGCCTCATCGGTGAGCAGTCCGACCCGGTGCAGGGCGTGGGCGTGGGCACGAGAACCCGCCAGGTCGTACGGCGCGAGCCGCCAGTCGAAGTGCGTGGAGCGTGAAAGCGCTTCCAGCTCCGGCGACGGGCCGCCGGCGAAGCGACCTCCCCACAGCTTGCCGGTGTTGGTGGCCTCCTGCTTGCTCACGATGCGTCCTTCACTGCGGCCACGGCCGCGGTCATGATGTCGGGCAGGTCCGGCCACATGAGCCGACCGTCCAGCGCAGCTTCTTCAGGCGTCAACCACCTCGCCTCCAGCACGTTGCCCACCTCGAGCGCCTCGAGGTGCTCGAAGCTGATTTCTGCCTCGCGCCCGAGCGCCATCGCGAAGCAGGTCGAGTCGCCGAGGTAGGGAACCCCGTTCCAGCTGAACTCGGTCACCACCCGGCGGACGGCACCGGTGAGGTCACCAGGAACAGCGCGGACGCCGGTCTCCTCGTGCAGCTCGCGGACAGCGGTCTGCTCCAGGCTCTCGCCAGGGTCGACCGAGCCCCCGATCGTGCCCCAGTAGAACGCACCGGGACGCGCCGGGTCCTGCTCCAGCAGGAGCAGGCAGGCGCCGTCCACGGAGACCGGGATCACCCGGGCTGCCGTGCGAGGAATCCGGTCCATCAGTCGGTTCCGGACTCCATCGCCGCAGAGTCCAGCGCGATGTCGCTGGTGTCGGCCTCCGCGGTCGGGTTGCTGGTGATCCGGTCGGCTCCGCCCTGCTCGATCTCGCCGAAGAGGGTGCCGTTCTCGACGAGCACCTGACCCTGGTTGAGCGGTTGCGCGGCGTACTGCTCGAGCAGCGCGCGGGAGTCCGCGATGTCGAGGTTGCGCATGGTGAGCTGGCCGATCCGGTCCACCGGACCGAACGCGGCGTGCTCGGTACGCTCCATCGAGAGCTTGTCCGGGTGGTAGGAGAACGCCGGGCCGTCGGTGCGCAGGACGGTGTAGTCCTCGCCGCGACGCAGCCTGATGGTGACCTCACCGGTCACGACGGAGGCGATCCAGCGCTGGATCGACTCGCGGATCATCAAGGACTGCGGGTCGAGCCAGCGGCCCTCGTAGAGCAGCCGGCCGAGGCGGCGCCCCTCGTGGTGGTAGTGCGCGATGGTGTCCTCGTTGTGGATCGCGTTGACCAGTCGTTCGTAGGCGATGAAGAGCAGGCCCATCGCCGGCGCCTCGTAGACGCCGCGCGACTTGGCCTCGATGATCCGGTTCTCGATCTGGTCCGACATCCCGAGCCCGTGCCGTCCGCCGATCTGGTTGGCGAGGTGGACCAGCTCGACCGCGCCCTCGGCGCCCTCGAAGCGCTTGCCGTCGATCGCGACCGGGCGGCCCTGCTCGAAGGCGATGGTGACGTCCTCGGTGGGGATCTCGACCGAGGGGTCCCAGAACTTCACGCCCATCATCGGCTCGACGTCCTCGAGGG
>JBAVCA010000143.1:0-6095 GCA_049586475.1 Nocardioides sp. | reverse complement strand
CAGCACCGACTTGCGGGCATCGCGCGCGGTGGGGACGGTGTAGAAGCGGATCAGGATGTGCGGCAAACCGGCTGTGCCGAGCACCAGCGCCAGGCCGAGGCTGATGAAGTCCAGCTTGCTGGTCAGGTCGGCGCCGTACTTGAGGCCGGGCTCGAGGAACGCCTGGCCCTTGCCGCTGTTGTCAGCGGCTGCGCCGAGGAGGGTGGACAGGTTGAAGTCGAACTGGGCGAGGACCAGCACCACGATCAGCGCCGAGCCGGTCATCAGCAGCACCGCCTTGACGATCTGCACGTACGTCGTGCCCTTCATTCCACCGACGGTGACGTAGAAGATCATCAGCGCGCCGACACCGAAGATGACGATGTTCTTGACCACTTGGCTGTCGACGCCGAGCAGCAGGGCGACCAGCGTGCCCGCACCGACCATCTGGGCGAGCAGGTAGAAGATCGAGACGACCACCGTCGAGGTGGCCGCGGCCAGTCGGACCGGCTTGCGGCGCATCCGGAAGGCGAGCTGGTCGGCCATGGTGAAGCGGCCGGAGTTGCGCAGCATCTCGGCGACGAGCAGCAGGGCCACGAGCCAGGCGACCAGGAAGCCGATCGAGTAGAGGAAGCCGTCGTAGCCGGACAGCGCAATGATCCCGGAGATTCCGAGGAACGAGGCGGCCGACATGTAGTCGCCGCCGATCGCCAGGCCGTTCTGGACGGGGGAGAAGCTGCGGCCACCGGCGTAGAAGTCTGCGGTGCCGCTGTTGGAGCGGCTCGCACGGATGGTGATGCCGATGGTGAGGGCCACCACGGACAGGAACAGCACAGTGGTCAGGACCTGGGTGTCCATGTCAGTGACCTCCCTTGTTCGTGAGGTAGGCCTCGTAGTCGTCGTTGAGGCGGGTGGCCAACGGGTCCAGACGGGCGTTGGAGAAGCGGCTGTAGAGGTAGGCGATGAGGAACGTCGTCACGAACTGCAGCAACCCGAAGACCAGGGCGACGTTGATGTTGCCGACGAGGCGGTGCGCCATGAAGTCGGTGGCCCAGTTGGACATCACGACGTACAGCAGGAACCAGGCGAGAAAGCCGATGGTCGCGGGGATGACGAAGCCGCGGTAGCGACGGCGCAGCTCGAGGAACTCGGCCTCGGTGGCGAGCCGGTCATAGACCGGGTCATGCCGGGCCGCCTGCTCGTGGCCCGGATCGGGCGGGGTGGCACTGCTCATGGGCGCGGCTGCCTCTCGGTGGCTGGGAGTGATCGCCGTCACGTTAGAAGGAGTCCAGGCCGAGCCGGGAGGGGTGCGCGCAGACTCTGCGGCCTGCGGGTGTGGTGCTGCGACGAGTGGTCGCTCTGGCGCGACGAACGGTCAGGACCGGTCGAGCTCGACCGTCTCGGGGGTGTGCAGGCGCACCATGAAGCGGCGCGCACCGCTCGGCACCCGCTGCGGGGTCAGCCGGGAACCCAGCACCATGGTGGCGAAGGCGAGCGGAACCGACCAGGCGGCCGGCTGCGCGAGCAGGACGTCGACCCACTCGCTGCCTGCGCTACCTCCCCTGCTGACGGTGGGGGAGTGGGTCAGGGTCCACACGACCGCCGTCACTGACCCGGCGCCACCGACGAGAAGCCCGGCCACCGCGCCGACGTCGGTGAGCCCGCGCCACCAGATCCCCAGGACCAGCAGCGGACAGAAGGTGGACGCCGCGACCGCGAAGGCCAGCCCGACCACGCGAGCGACGCCGACGTCGGGCAGGACCAGTGCCGCGGCGAGCGGGATCAGCACCGCGATCGCCGTCGCCACGCGGAAGGCTGTGACCTCGGGCAGCCAACGTCCCGTGACGTCCTGCGTCAGCACTCCGGACACCGCGATGGTGAGACCGGAGGAGGTGGACAGGAAGGCCGCGAAGGCGCCAGCGGTGACCAGCCCCGTCAGGACCTCACCACCCAGGCCCGGCAGGATCAGCCGCGGCAGGTCGAGCACCAGCGTGTCGGCCCGGCCGGTAGAGCCGGCCCCGTAGGCGCGCCCGAGGGCGGCGTAGACCGGTGGGATCACGTAGAAGACGCCCAGCAGCCCGAGCACCACCAAGGTGGTGCGCCGGGCCGCGCGGCCGTCCGGGTTGGTGTAGAAGCGCACCACCACGTGCGGCAGCCCCATCGTGCCGAGGAACGTTGCGATCACCAGCGAGTAGGTCGCGTAGAGCCCTTGTGTGCCGCTGCTCAGGGGCATCGACCAGGAGTCGCTCGTGGCGCTCGGTCCGCTGACGTTGTCGCCGGCCCAGACGACGAGGAGGATCGCGGCGGGGATCAGCAGTGCGGTGAGCTTGAGCCAGTACTGGAAGGCCTGGACGAAGGTGATCGAGCGCATCCCTCCGGAGCCGACGTTGACGAGCACGACGAGCCCCACCACGACGGGTCCGACCCAGCGAGGCACGCCGACCGCAGCGGCCAGCGTGATCCCCGCCCCCTCGAACTGGGGCAGCAGGTAGAGCCACGCGACCGCGACCACGAGGAGCGAGCAGAGGTTGCGAGCCCGTCGTGAGGCCAGCCGCGCCTCGGCGAAGTCCGGGAGCGTGTAGGCGCCGGAGCGGCGCAGGGGTGCCGCAACAAGCACGAGGAGCACCAGGTACCCGGCCGTCCAGCCGACGGGATACCAGAGCATATCGGCGCCGAAGGTCAGCAGCAGTCCGGCGACGCCGAGGAAAGATGCCGCCGAGAGGTACTCGCCGCCGATCGCGGAGGCATTGAGCCCGGGTCGAACGGTGCGGGAGGCCACGAAGAAGTCGCTGGTCGTGCGCGAGAGCCGCAGGCCCCAGGTGCCGATGAGCAGGGTGGCCAGGGTGACCAGCACCACGGCGATGCTGCCGGGCAGGACGCTCATCTGATGCTCATGGTTCGCGCTCGCCCACCAGGTCCGCGAAGTCGGCCTCGTTGCGCTCGGCCCGGAGCACGTAGCGCCAGCCAAGCACCACCAGCCACGGGTAGACGAGGACTCCTAGGAACATCCAGGCGATCGGGATCCCCACGACGCGAACGGCGGCCAGGCCGGGCGCCAGCAGGAAGAGGACGGGCAGGCCGCCGACCGTGAGCGCCAGCACCGCCAGGATCCGCAGGGCGAGCCAGAGCTGCTCACGCAGCAGGGAGTCGAGGAAGACCTCGCCGAGCGGCGTCTCCTGGTCGATGTCGCCGATCCGGGAGACGGGACGAGGACGGCGGTCGGGGCCGGTGACCCGTACCCGCGCCGGCCGCTCGTCCTCGGTCACCGGGAGCTCACGATCCCGACCGGTGCAGCAGGCGCTCGCGCAGGTCGCGGGTGTTGCGGCGGCTGACAACCAGCTCGACCGCGCTCTGGCCCGCACCGACGACGACCGAGCAGCGGCCGGCATCCATCCGGAGCTCGCTCACGTGGGCGAGCGACACGAGGACCGATCGATGGATGCGCACGAACCCGGCCGGTCCCCACTCCTGCTCGAGCGCGGACAGGGGGATCCGGAGCAAGTGGCTGCCGGCTGCGGTGTGCAGGCGCGCGTAGTCGCCTTGGGCCTTGACGTGGGTGACTTGGGAGCGTTCGACGAACCGGGTCACCCCGCCACGCTCCACGGCGATCTGCAGGTCGGGGGCGGCCGCCGGCACCCGGTCGGCGCCGTCGACCACCCGACGTACGGCCTCGGCCAGCCGCGCGGCACGCACGGGTTTGAGGACGTAGTCGACGGCCCGCAGGTCGAAGGCGTCGACGGCATGGCCCTCGTGGGCCGTGACGAAGACGATGGCCGGCGGGGTCCGGAAGCGACGCAGGACCTCCGCCAGCTCCAGGCCGCTCAAGCCCGGCATCTGCACGTCGAGGAAGACACAGTCGATGTCGTCCTGGCGCAGCAGGCGTAACCCGTCGGTCGCGGAGTCACACAGGCGCACGTCACCCACGCGCGGGTCGAGGGAGAGCAGGTACCCGAGCTCGTCGAGGGTCGGCCGCTCGTCGTCGACGACAAGGACCCGCAGGGCCGGCGGGCTCGACGGAGCTGTTGCGGAGCTCATGCCACGATCCCGGCAGCGAACTTCGGCAGTCGCACGATCACCTTGGTGCCGGCTCCGGGTGCGGTCTCGACGACCAACCCGTGGTCGTCGCCGTACCGGGACCGCAGCCGTGCGTCCACGTTGCCGAGCCCGACCGAGTCGAGGGCGTTGTCGCCGGCGAGGGCGCGTCGCACGACCTCGGGATCTTCGCCGGCGCCATCGTCCTCGACCTCGATCACACAGTCCTGGCCGCGGTCGAGCGCGGTGATCGTGACGTGTCCCGAGCCGGAGCCGCGGGACCCCTGCAAACCATGCTGCACGGCGTTCTCGACCAACGGCTGGATGCACAGGAACGGCACGGCGACGCTCAGCACCTCGGGGGCGATGCTCAGTGTCACCTGCAAGCGGTCCCCGAACCGGGCCTGCTCCAGCAGGAGGTAACGCTCGACCGACCTCAGCTCCTCGGCCAGCGTCGTGAACTCGCCGTGGCGACGGAAGGAGTAGCGGGTGAAGTCGGCGAACTCGAGGAGCAGCTCGCGCGCTCGGTCGGGGTCGGTGCGGACGAAGCTGGCGATCGCGCCGAGCGAGTTGTAGATGAAGTGCGGTGAGATCTGTGCCCGCAGCGCGCGCACCTCCGCCTCGGCCAGCCGAGCCCGAGAGGCACCGAGCTCGGCGAGCTCGAGCTGTCCCGAGACCCACGTCGCAACCTCGTCGGTCGCCCGGGCCAGGCCTGCGGTGGGAGAGGGCGCGAAGGCCGCCAGTGCCCCCACGATCCGCTCGTCGACCACCAGGGGGCTGACCACGGCGCTGCGCACCGAGCACCCCGGCTCCTCGCAGGCGAGCTCGGCGGCCCCGAAGCTGCGGGTGCGTCCGCGCTCCAGGGTGGCCGCGACCAGCGCCGCGACCTGCTCGGTGTGATGGGTGCCGGCGCCGTCCCAGGCCAGGCAGGTAGCGGTGTCGGTGATCGCCAACGCCCGGGTGCCGAGGAGCTCGCGCAGGTGCCGGGCCGAGCGTTCGGCGCTGTCCCTGGTGAGGCCCTCGCGCAGTGCCGGGGAGGCCAGAGAGGCACGATGGAGCGTGCGGAACGTCGCTCGGTCGGACTCCGTCCCGAGGCGTGTCCGCCTCCAGAAGCGCACCATGTGGACATGATCACATGTCCAGTGCCGCCATCGAGGGGTTGCGCCGCCTCGACCGGGCGCGGATGATCGCGGCGTGAGGGTCACTCGGGAGCGGTCGCGCGCGAGGGCCCGCTTGATTGCCGTCTCGTGGTCCCCCTTCTCGAGTCGGTTGCCTCGGTGAATGCCCCCATCCGCACCACGACCCGTCTGGTCACGGTGGCCCACGGCACCCGTAAGGCCGAGGGCAACGAGGTGGCCCAGCTGGTGACTGCCGCAGCCGGGCAGCGGCTGGGCATGTCGGCGATCGCGACGTACGTCGAGCTCTCGGAGCCGCTCTTCGCGGACGTGATGGCGAGCACCGAAGAGCCCGCCGTCATCGTGCCGCTGCTGCTCTCCACCGGCTTTCACATGCGCTCGGACCTGCCGGACCAGGCGGCCCTGGCCCACGTGCCGGTGAAGCTCGGCCGCCAGCTCGGTCCGGACCCCTTGCTGGCCCAGGCTCAGGTCCACCGGCTCGTCGAGGCAGGCGCTCGCCGTGGTCAGCGGGTCGTGCTCGTTGCCGCCGGTTCGAGTGACGAGGCTGCCACCTGCGACCAGCTCTGCGCGGTCGCCCACCTCGCTCGCGCGTGGGACGGCCCGGTCGAGCTCGCGACGCTGTCGGGCCACGGGTCTCGTCCCGCCGACCTCATCCGAGCCGGCGATGCCGTCTCGCCGTACCTGCTCTCACCGGGGTTCTTCCACGACCGTCTGAAGCGTGAGGCGCCCCCGGGCGTCGTCGTCGCCGATGTGATGGGAGCCCACGAGCGCGTGGTCGACCTCGTCGTGCAGCGGGCGACAGCCCTGGTGGCCTCGTCGGTCTGAGGCGAGTCGGGCTTGCCTCAGCGGAAGTCGATGAGGACCGTACCGGTGTCGTCGGTGACCTCACGCGGGTCCCGGAACGCCACGCTGGGCATGCGGTCGGCCGTGTCGCCGCCTGGGTTGTTG
>JBAVCA010000142.1:0-5208 GCA_049586475.1 Nocardioides sp. | reverse complement strand
CGTCGAGTCGAGCGGCGTGGGCGACGCACCCGAGGTCGGGGCGGAGCTCACCGTGCGTGCCTTTGTTTCGCTGGGTGAGCTGTCGCCAGAGGACGTGCGCGTCCAGCTCGTGCACGGGAAGGTGCTGGCCGACGACTCACTTGCCGACACGGCCGCTTTCGACCTCGGAGTCACCGAGAGCTACGAGGGTGGACGCCACAGCTTCGACGGGCAGATCTCGCTGGATCGCAGCGGAGCCTTCGGCTACACGGTCCGGGTGCTGCCCAAGAACGGGTTCCTGGCTTCGCCGGCCGAGCTCGGTGTAGTCGCCTTCGCCTGAGGTAGCCCTCCATCTGGGGTCGAGTCGGCGTGTTGCTGCGCCGACTCGGCATCAGATCTGCGTCGAGTCGGCGTGTTGATGCGCCGACTCGGCATTTTCGGAGGTCCGGTGGCGGCGGGTGCGGAGGAGACGGGCGACGAGGGTGATGGCGACGAGGGCCGCGAGGATCAGGAGCCAGGTGAGGGGGCTGAGCGAGTCGACGCCCCGGGCCAGTCGGACCTGTAGCGACTCGGCGAATCCGATCACCGGATCGTCGGTACCGCCACCGGCGAGCACCCGCATCTCCCACCAGCCGTAGTAGGCGACGTACGAGCCGGCCAGCAGCAGCAGTCCGCCGCTGACACGAGGGACCCAGCGACCGCTGCTGCGAAGGCGACGGATGACGGTGTCTCGGGCGAGGGCGGTGGCGACTGCGACGGTGCCGACCACCAGCCCCATTCCGCCGGCGTAGGCGAGGAACAGCATGGCGCCGGAGCCGAACGAGTCGGTCCGGAAGGCGCTGACCACGACAGCGAGGAACGGCGCGATCGTGCAGGTCAGCGATGCAGTGGCGTAGCCGGCACCGAAGCCCATCATCGAGGGGAAGGTGCCCGTCAACGCCTTGGCCGGGCGATTGCGCCGGACCCGAGGCAGGCGGAACGTCCGACCCGTGACCAGGTAGGCGCCCAGTGCGGCGAGCAGCAGACCCAGGGCGAGTGTCACCCACGGCAGCTGGCCCTGTACCTGCGGGGCGATCGGGGCGACGACAAGACCGAAGACTGCGAAGACCCCGGCGAAGCCGAGCGTCATCGCGGCAGTGAGGCGTAGCGCGCGCAGCAGCGCCCCCGTGCGGTCCTCCGGCTGGTCTCCGAGCACCAGCAGGGACAGGTAGGCCGGTAGCAGCGCGAAGCCGCAGGGATTCACCGCAGCCAGCAGGCCGGCGCCGAGGGCCAGGGTGAGCAGGCTGGTGTCGGGCATGGCGAGAGCCGTGGAGCCGCTCAGCCCGCGAGATCGGCGACGGTCGAGGCGAGCTCGTCGTCGGTCAGCGACCCGGAGGCGGCGACCTCGCGGTCGGCGTCGAGCACGACGTAGGTGCTCTGGGCGGTGATGCCGAAGTGACGCCAGACCTCGCCGTCGGGGTCATCGAGCTGGGTGAAGTCAGCCGGGACCGCGGCCGCGAACTCCTCGATCGCGGAGCTCTCGTCGAGGCTGCCGACGCCCACGACGTTGACGTCGGCGCCGTAGGTGGTGGCGATGTCGGAGACCCCGGCCGCCTGCGCGCGACAGGTCGCACACCACGGCGCCCAGAACCACAGCACCGTCGGCTTCCCCGCGAGACTGGCACCGTCGAAGGGCGCGCCGGCGACGGTGGTCCCGGTGAAGTCGAGGATGTTCTCGGGCGACGAGGCACTCGCGGTCTGGCTCGACTCGGCCGAGCACCCCGACAAGAGCAGACCACCGAGCAGCGCGACGACCGTGACTAGACGCTTCATGTCACCAGCCTACGAAGTGCCTGGTCACCCGATCGGCTCGACCTCTTACCGATCGGTGACGTCGAGCGCTGAGGTCTCGCGCAGTACCACTACGCACGGGCCGCTCAGCGCGAGGGTCTTGCCCTCCAGCACGGGGGTGCCGACCGTCAGCGACGGGTCGGTGGACAGCACCACCTCGCCGGCGTGCACCCAGTCGTTGCTGGGCAACGAGACGCGCACCCCGGTGGCGCTGCTGGTGAACCACAAGATGAACGAGGCATCGACTTGCTGCTCCCCGCGCGGCCCGGGGGAGCGCAGCGGCGTGCCGTTCAGGAACATGCCCAGGGTCCGTAGATCGGAGTCGTGCCAGTCCTCGTAAGACATCTCGGAGCCCGCGGGATGCAACCAGACCAGGTCCTTGGGGCCTCCGTCCATCGTGGGCCGTCCCTCGAACCAGTGCCGCTGGCGCAGGGTGGGGTGTTCGCGACGCAGTCGCAATGCCGCGCGAGTGGCCTCGTAGACGTCGAGCCAGGCGTCGTCGGCGCTCCAGTCAACCCATGAGATCGCGTTGTCCTGGCAGTACGCGTTGTTGTTGCCGCGCTGGGTGCGACCACGCTCGTCGCCGGCCGTGATCATGGGTACGCCGTTGGACAGGCAGAGCGAGACCATCAAGTTGGCCGCGGCCTGGCGTCGGGCGACGACGACGTCAGCGTCGTCGCTCTCCCCCTCGACCCCGTGGTTGGCCGAGCGGTTGTTGTCGCTCCCGTCGCGGTTTCCCTCGCCGTTGGCCTCGTTGTGCTTCTGCTCGTAGGTGACGGTGTCACGCACCGTGAACCCGTCGTGCGCGGTGACGAAGTTGACCGAGGCGTAGGGCGAGCGGCCGTCGTCGGCGTAGAGGTCCGAAGATCCGGCAACGCGAGTCGCGAGGGTACGGATCCCGTCGGTGCGCCCCCGCCAGAAGTCGCGCAGCTCGTCGCGGTACTGGTCGTTCCATTCCACCCAGGGTGGGGGACAGTTACCGACGGCATATCCGTCCGAGGACGCGTCCCAAGGCTCAGCGATCAGCTTGACCTGTCTCAGTACGGGGTCTTGGCCGACAGCGGTGAGCAGCGGATGGTTGCGCATGTCCACTGCGTGGTCGACCCGCGTCAGGGCGGAGAGCAGGTCGAAGCGAAACCCGTCGACGTGGTACTCGGTGACCCAGTGGCGCAGGGAGTCCAGGATCAGTCGAAGTGCGAAGGGATCGCCGGCGTCGACGGTGTTGCCGCACCCGGTGACGTCCCAGTAGGCGTCCACCGGGTCTCCGTCGAGGTCGGCCGCCGGTCGCTTGTCGAGGGCCTCGCGGGAGTAGAAGCCCAGGTCGTCGAGCCCACGGAACGACAAGGTGGGTCCCAGCGGGCCGGCCTCGGCGGTGTGGTTGTAGACCACATCGAGGTAGACCTCGATGCCCGCGTCGTGGAAGGCCTTGACCATTGCCTTGAACTCGGTGACTTGCTGGCCGCGGTCCCCGGCCGAGGAGTAGGCGTGGTGGGGAGCGAAGAAGCCGATCGTGTTGTAGCCCCAGTAGTTGACCAGACCCCGCTCCAGGACGCCCGCCTCGGAGACCGACTGCTGCACCGGCAGCAGCTCGACGGCGCTGATGCCGAGGTCACGCAGGTATTCGACGACGGCCGGTGTGCCGAGCCCGGCGTAGGTCCCGCGCAGCTCTTCTGGCACCCGGTCGTGCAGCGCAGTCATCCCCTTGACGTGGAGCTCATAGATCACGGTGTCCCGCCAGCGTTGCTTGGTCGGCACGTGGCCGCCCCAGTCGAAGCCGTCGGGAGCCGTGACGACGCTGCGCGGCACAAAAGGCGCCGAGTCGGCCTCGCTGCGTACGTGCGGTGAGCCGTGCACGTAGCCGTAGATGGCCGGGTCCGGGACCAGTTCACCGCAAACGGCTCTGGCGAAGGGGTCCAGGAGCAGCTTGGCCGAGTTGAAGCGCAAGCCTTGGTCGGGAGCCCACGGCCCGTCGACCCGAAAGCCGTAGCGGGTGCCGGGGACCACTCCGGGAATGGCCCCGTGCCACACGCTCAGGGTCTGTTCGGTGAGCCGGTGACGGGTCTCGACATCGTTCTCGTCGAAGAGGCACACCCACGCCCCCGTGCCGCGTGGGGCGTGCAGTGCGAAGTTCGTCGACTCCGGCGACCAGGTGGCGCCGAGCGGGTCCTGCCGCCCGGGCCAGACCGCGGTGCGCTCGCCGAGCTGGCTCCATCGGTGCGGGCTCACCACGCAATGATAGGGACTGGACCGGCGCGCCGGTTGACGGCCGGGCGACGGTCCGGTCACGGTGAGGGCGCAGTCCACCGCAACCAGAGTCTGAGGAGACACCCCATGTCGGCAGCAGCAGAGTTCGTACGACTCGAGGTGACCGACGGGATCGGCACGATCCGACTCGACCGGCCCAAGATGAATGCCATCAGCGTCCAGGTGCAGGCCGAGCTGCGAGCGGCCGCCGCCGAGGCATCCGAGCGCGATGACGTCAAGGCAGTTGTGGTCTACGGCGGGGAGCGCGTCTTCGCCGCCGGCAACGACGTCAAGGAGATGGCCGACCTCTCCTACGCCGACATGGTCACCCTGTCGGCCTCGGTGCAGTCCGCAGTCACCGCCGTAGCGCGAATCCCCAAGCCGGTCGTCGCGGCCGTCACCGGCTACGCCCTCGGCGGTGGGTGCGAGCTCGCGCTGGCCGCGGACGTCCGGATCGCTGCCGACGACGCGACCTTCGGCCAGCCCGAGGTGCTGCTCGGGATCATCCCCGGCGCGGGGGGAACCCAGCGCTTGAGCCGGCTGATCGGACCGAGCAAGGCGAAGGACATCATCTTCACTGGCCGTTTCGTGAAGGCCGACGAGGCTCTGGCGATCGGTCTGGTCGACCGGCTGGTGCCGGCCGCGTCGGTCTACGCCGAGGCCTGCGCCTGGGCGGGCCAGTTCAGCACCGCGGCGTCGTACGCCGTCCGCGCGGCCAAGGAGGCGATCGATCGGGGGCTCGAGGTCGACCTGGAGACGGGTCTGGAGATCGAGCGGCTTCAGTTCGCCGGGGTCTTCGCGACCGAGGACCGCACGATCGGCATGACGTCGTTCGTCGAGCAGGGTCCGGGGAAGGCGAGCTTCGTGGGCCGCTGAGGCAAACGGCGGGGCGAGTTGGTGTCGCGGTGCGGCGAGATGTGCAAGAGTCCCATCGACGGGCCGCATGGGGCAGACGAGAGGGCTAGACATGACTGACGACAACAACGACTCGACGAGCGCACACGACGCGGGCGTCTCCACCAGCTCCTCCACGGGAGCATCCACGGGGGCACCGACGGGAGCGACCACGGGAGCGACCACCGGAGCCACCACCGGCGCCCACGCCGACCCCCGCACCACGACTGGCACGACTGGCTCGACGAGCGTGTCCTCAGA
>JBAVCA010000141.1:0-2209 GCA_049586475.1 Nocardioides sp. | reverse complement strand
GGCCCGGACGTCTCAACCACCACTCATCCGCGATGATTCCCGCGCGACGGGCGCGGCGGGCCTGCCTGCGGAGCCGGCGTGGAACCACGCCCGGAGGACAGCACCGCCAGTCCCACCGCCAGTGCTGCCAGCGCTCCCACCACGCCCTCGACGATCCGGGCCGTCGCGAGATCACGCAGAAGCTCGATCAGGGACCACCACAGCGCGGCAGCGCCGAGCCCGGAGATCGCCGCGAGCCAGGGGAGCCTCGACACCCCCGCACCGATCGCGCCCGCCGCCACGACGAGCAGTCCGGAGCCCGCCCAGCTGAGCGCGTCGACATCGACGAACAGGTGGAGGACCCAGCAGATCCCGCCGAGCAAGCCCGCGGTCAGGGCGATCGATCGGGCGGCGTGGTGCACGATGGCTCCCTTCGGGCGGGTGGGACGAGAGGTCGGACCACCAGTGTCGGCCACGGACGGCGACGGCCGAGACCGCGGGGTCAGGCGCCTCGCTCCGGAGCTGGGCCAGACTGTCGCCCATGACTCCCCCTCGTACCGCCGTCGTCACCGGGGCCAGCAGCGGTATCGGTGCTGCCACCGCGCGAGCGCTGCACGCCGAAGGCTTCCACGTCATCTGCGCCGCTCGGCGCACCGAACGCGTCGAGGCGCTGGCGGAGGAGCTCTCCGGCACCGCCGTCACCTGCGACGTGACCGACCCGGCGTCCGTCGCCGAGCTGGTCGCGGCGGTGGAGAGCCTCGGCGCCCTGGACGTGCTGGTCAACAACGCCGGTGGCGCCTTCGGGGCGTCGCCGGTCGCGGGGGCCGACCTCGACGACTGGCGCCGGATGTACGACGTCAACGTGATCGGCTTGGTGCAGGTCACGCGGGCGCTGCTGCCCGCGCTGCTCGCCGCGCCCGCCGGCATCGTCTGCAACGTGGGCTCCACCGCCGGGCGGATCGCCTACGAGGGCGGCGGCGGCTACACCGCCGCCAAGCACGGCACCCAGGTCGTCACCGAGACCCTGCGTCTGGAGCTGTGGGACCAGCCGGTGCGCATCGTCGAGGTGGCGCCCGGGATGGTGCGCACCGACGAGTTCGCCCTGGTTCGCTTCGGCGGGGACGCCGAGGCTGCTGCCGCTGTCTACGCCGGCGTCGCGGAGCCGCTCGTCGCCGAGGACGTGGCTGACGCGATCACCTGGATGGTGACCCGACCCGCTCACGTCAGCGTGGACGAGCTGGTGATCCGGCCCCGGGCGCAGGCGGCCCAGCACAAGGTGCACCGGGTTTTCCAGCAGGACTGAGCGGCACCAGTTTGGGCTGGAGCTGGCCGGCCCGGGCAACGGCGTCGCCGAGCGCCTCAGGTCTGCGGGGCCGACGGACGGTTAGGTTGGACCGGGAAGACCCCCGGCACGTCCCAGACCCCCTCCAGGAGAGCCATGACCACCCCCGCACCCCCGATCGCCTCCGGCGTCGACGACGACCGGCTCGCCAACCTGCGTCGGTGGAACATCGCCCTGACCGTGCTGCATGCCGGCCAGGCGTTGCTCGTGCTCTTCCTGGCCAGCGGCTTCGTCATCACGGTCACCTCCAGCTTTCCGACCGGCCCTCCCGGATCCGAGGCGGCCGCACCCGAGGCATTGTTCGACGTACGGATCGGGTGGGCGATCGCCGCCTTCCTGCTGCTCGCCGCCCTGGACCACGGGCTCACCGGCACCCTGCTGCGCGGACGGTACGAGAGCGACCTGCGGCGCGGGATCAACCGCATCCGGTGGATCGAGTACTCGGTCAGCGCCACCATCATGATCGTGTTGATCGGCTTCTACAACGGCATCACCTCCATCACCACCGTGATCGCGGTCATCGGCGCCAACGTCGCGATGATCCTCTTCGGGTGGCTCCAGGAAGTGATGAACCCGCCGGGTCGCGAGCGCACCACGATGCTGCCGTTCTGGTTCGGCACCGTCGCGGGCACGGCGCCGTGGGCGGCCATCCTGGTCAACACCGTCGGCGCCGGGAGCGCGGTGCCCGGTTTCGTCTACGGCATCATCGCCTCGCTGCTCGTCTTCTTCTCGAGCTTCGCCGTCAACCAGTGGTTGCAGTACCAGGAGATCGGTCCGTGGCGCAGCTACGCCTACGGCGAGAAGGTCTACCTGGTGCTCAGCCTCGGCGCGAAGTCGGCTCTGGCCTGGCAGATCTTCGGCGGCTCCCTGGCCGGCTGAGCAGGGGCG
>JBAVCA010000140.1:0-2043 GCA_049586475.1 Nocardioides sp. | reverse complement strand
GACCAGCTGGGCTCGCCGCCGGGGTGGATCCCGCCCGTGACCGGCGCGTGCGGTTGTGTGCACCACCTCGACGACTTCGCCGCGCAGGTCGTGCCCTATGGCAAGTCGGCCCCGCCGGGACTACCTCCGCGCCGGGTGGCAGACCTGTTGATGGAGCACGACCTCGCCGTCGAACCCGCTTACCCCGGCCCCGAGCTGTCCTGGCGCAACCGCCCGGTGGGGCCGTTCCACTGGCAGGTCTTCCTCGGTCAGCCCGCGCGCCTGCACCTCGACGAGGACGGACGGGTGCCGCTCGAGATGTGGCTGATGGGCAACCCCGGGGTCGACCTGGCCGTCTGGCCCGAGAAGGGCGACCTTTTCCTGGCGGCCCCTCACCTGTGTCGCGACGGGGTGCTCACCGTGGTAGCCAGGGCGTTGCTGGACGATCGGGTACGCCGGCGCAAGTAGTCGGCGTGCCTGCCGACATGCGCCGGCGCGCCTAGCGCATCTCGCGATCCGGGTGCCCGGGAATCAGCTGGTCGGAGACGGCGTCCATCAGACGTCCGAGCGCCTCGAAGTCGGAGCCCTCGGCGATGTCGACGAAGTGCTCGCGCACGCCGGCCACGTGGGTGGGCGCCATCTTCTCCAGGAGCACCCGTCCCGCCCCGGTGATGACCGCGAAGACCCCGCGCTTGTCGTCCGGGGAGTCCGTGCGCTCGACGAGGCCTGCGACCTCCATCCGCTTGATGGTGTGCGTGATCCTGCTCCGGCTGTGCGCCAGCGCGTCGGCGAGGTGGGCCATCCGCAACCGGCCGTCACTCTCGGAGAGACGGACCAGGATCTCGTACTCGACCATGGACACCCCGTGATGCCGACGGAGGTCCTCGTCGAGCCGATCGAGCAGCAAGGTAGTGCCCAGGAGATAGGCGCGCCACGCCCGCTGCTGCTGGGCGTCGAGCCAGCGTGGTTCGGAGGTGGGGTCAGGAGATGACGAGGCAGGCACCGGCGGAGTCTAACTCTCGTGCGGTGAGCACTCAGTCCGCGACGGACCCAGATCAGGGAAAAAAGCCAGACGCCCGACCTGCTGCGGTCGGGCGTCTGGTCGAGCGAAGGAGGTCTGCAGTCAGATTCGCTCGAGGATCATGGCCATGCCCTGCCCGCCGCCGACGCACATGGTGATCAGGCCGGTCGACTTGTCGTGCCAGTCGAGGGAGTTGATCATCGTGTTCTGCAGCCGGGCGCCGGTCATGCCGAACGGGTGGCCGATCGCGATGGCCCCTCCGTTGACGTTGAGCCGGTCGATGTCGATGCCGAGGTCCTGGTAGGACGGCACGACCTGGGCCGCGAACGCCTCGTTGATCTCGACGAGGTCGATGTCGTCGATGCTCATCCCGGCGAACTTCAGGGCGTTCCTCGACGCCTCGACCGGACCCAGACCCATGATCTCGGGAGAGAGGCCGCTCACGCCGGTCGAGACGATGCGAGCGAGCGGCGTCAGGCCGAGCTCGGCCGCCTTGGTGTCAGACATGACGATCACCGCAGCGGCGCCATCGTTCAGAGCGCAGCAGTTACCGGCGGTGACCACACCGTCTGGGCGGAAGACCGGCTTGAGGTCCTTGATCGCGTCGTAGGTCACCCCGGCACGCGGGCCGTCGTCGGCGCTGACCACGGTGCCGTCGGGGGTCGTGACGGGAGTGATCTCGCGGGCCCAGAAACCGTCGGCGATGGCCTTCTCGGCGAGGTTCTGCGAGCGGACGCCGAACTCGTCGAGCTCCTTCTTGTCCAGCCCACGCATCCGAGCGACGTTCTCGGCCGTCTGGCCCATCGCGATGTAGGCGTCGGGGAGCAGGCCGTCCTCGCGCGGGTCGTGCCAGTCGGCGCCACCCTCGGCGTACTTCATCGTGCGCAGCTCGGCGTCGTGGAACTTCGGGTTCTTCGTGTCGGGCCAGTGGTCCGAGGTGCCCTTGGCGAACCGCGAGACCATCTCGACACCGGCGGAGATGAAGATGTCACCCTCGCCGGCCTTGATGGCGTGCATCGCCATCCGCGAGGTCTGCACCGAGG
>JBAVCA010000139.1:0-1703 GCA_049586475.1 Nocardioides sp. | reverse complement strand
CGCTGGGCCTGCTCGGTGCGCGCTGGGTGATGGAGGAGACCTTCTACGCCGATCGCCTTGCCGAGCACGGCATCTCGGTAGTCGTGCCGGACGAGTCCGGACGTGAGCTGGTCGACCGGGTGGTCTTCGACGAGATCACCCAGGGCCACTTCCGCGAGCAGTCGCGCGCGGCGTACATCGAGGTCATGCGCGACCTCGCCTCGCGCGGGGCAGACGCCGTCGTCCTGGCCTGCACCGAGATCGGCCTGCTGGTCTCCCC
This sequence comes from Nocardioides sp., assembly GCA_049586475.1. GTDB lineage: Bacteria > Actinomycetota > Actinomycetes > Propionibacteriales > Nocardioidaceae > Nocardioides. The sequence goes on along the minus strand of JBAVCA010000139.1, from coordinate 1,444 downwards.
CGACCAGGCGCCGCTCCCGGTGATCGACTCCGCCACCGCGCATGCCGACCTGATGGTCGACCTGGCCCTGGAGAACGCCCTTGCCAGCGCGTGAGTTGCCGATCTCTCCCGAGCGGGGGTGACATAGGGCACGTCCCTTCCCCTCCAGGGAGGTTGGGGTGCGCGCCGCGGGCGTGGTTGTGTCGAGGGATGGCTACTACCGGCACCGTCCCGAGCATCGCGCTCAACAACCAGACCACGATCCCCCAGCTCGGCTTCGGCACCTATCAAGTGCCGCCCGAGCAGACCGCAGACACGGTCTCGAAGGCCTTCGAGGCCGGCTACCGCCACATCGACACCGCCCAGATGTATGGCAACGAGCAGGAGGTCGGGGTCGCCATCGCGAGCTCCGGCATCGCCCGCGACGAGCTCTACGTCACGAGCAAGCTCAACAACGGCTTCCATGCTCCCGACGACGCACGTCGGGCCTTCGACGACACGATGGCCAAGCTCGGCCTCGACCAGATCGACCTGTTCCTCATCCACTGGCCCCTACCCACCGTCGACCCGGATCAGTACGTCGAGACCTGGCGGACGATGGCGGAGTTCGTCGCTGACGGCCGCGCCCGCTCCATCGGCGTGTCCAACTTCCAGCCCGCGCACCTGGACCGGATCGTCCAGGAGACCGGGGTCGTGCCCGCGGTCAACCAGATCGAGGTGCACCCCTACTTCACCAACGAGGTCGCCCGGGGGTCCTCGCTGCGCCACGGCATCGAGGTCGAGGCATGGTCCCCCATCGCCCAGGGCAAGGTGCTGGATGACGCCACCATCGTGCGCATCGCTGAGGCGCACGGCAAGACTCCCGCCCAGGTCACCCTGCGATGGCACCTCGAGCGCGGCGACATCGTCTTCCCCAAGTCGACCAGCGCCGAGCGGATGGCGGAGAACTTTGCGATCTTCGACTTCGAGCTGTCTGCGGAGGAGGTGGCCGAGATGGCTGCCCTCGACCAGGGGGAGAACGGTCGGATGGGTCCCAACCCGGACACGTTCGACTACATCCCTGACTGACTGAGCGCCAGGTAGCGCGCGACGGCCTCGGCCGCGAGGTCGTCGCGCGTGCGCCCGGTGGCTCGGGACCTCTGGTCCAGCTCGGCGGCGAGCGGCTCGGGCAGGACAACGCTGGTGGTCCCTGCCGACGCGTCGGGTGCGGCAACTGCTGCTGCAAGGGGGCCGGCTGCGGGGCCGGCGGACTGGCCAGCTGAGAGAGTTGACGGACCACCGAGCCTGCCGAGCACACCCAGCGCGATCGCGACGACCGTGCCGAGCACGTCGAGGATCGCCACGATCCCGATCATGCGTAGCAGCCCACCACCCACGTCGCCGCCGAGGATGACGACTGACACCAGGACGCCCAGCAGAGCAGCGAACGCCAGGGTGGCGAGCAGGAGCGGCCGTAGCGGGCGTC